>JAEOSI010000112.1 GCA_016840425.1 Candidatus Wukongarchaeum yapensis | reverse complement strand
CGTCGTCCATACCTTCATCCCATGGTCCTGCTTGTCTTCGTCTCAGCGAGCGGCTTAGAGATCTGGCGAGGTAAGCCGCAAAACCGACAGAAACACCTATCGCTGCATACATTCCTACATTACTGTCGCCAAAAAGGCTGTCTAACGGGTTGTTATCATCACTGTCCCCGCCGTCTTGAGAACTTGCTTCTGTTACTATCACTGTTACGCTGTCGCTAGCGCTATTACCTGCTATATCGTAGACAGTGCAAGTGTATTCATAGGTGCTGGGTGATAGTCCATCTACATTGATTGTTATAGAACCACCGTTCCAAGGACGGTTAAAAACCAAAACACCATCTCTGGTCACATTGTAACTCAAAGGATAATCGTCTGAGGGGGTCCATGTGATGCTATGGCCTGTTGTATTCACCTCATAAGTTATGTCACTTGGACTGTCGATAGTTGGATTATTATCGTCTCTAACAACGGTCACGGTCACACCATAGCTAGCCCAGTGACCTTCTGTGTCGTTTACTGTGCAGGTGTACGTGTAGGTGCCGGTTAATAGTCCGTCAATGCCTATCGTTATACTACCACCGTCCCAAGGACCACTATCTACCACATCTCCATTCTTTGTGATGTTATAATGGTCAGGATTATCATCTGAAGGATTCCATGTGATACTGTGACCTGTTGTCCCTTCAACGTAAGTTATGTCTGCTGGTTGATCAATCTTAGGGGCAAATGTGTCCGTTGTAGAATAGTAAATATCGTAACTAATGTCCCTAAGATCTGTCCATGCAACACATGGTTGATATTCAGAATTTCTATATTGCGTAGTAATGGTTGGTTTTGGATAAAACCCGCTAGCCCAGTTAGCTTCGTTAACGGTTTGAAGTTGACTCCAACCGCTGTCTAGAGAATCGTAATATGCCTTACTATACTTGATATCGTAGTCGTCCCAGTATGCTGCGTGAATATGTCCATAGATAAAGTCGCTGGTACTGCCACCTCCATCGGCTGTTAGTGTAGGCATTCGTTCATCTCTCGTCCAGGTTGCCAGGGGGTATCCGGTGTACCATGTGGTCCCACTATCGTTGCTGTAGGAGTAGTAGATATCATGGTCAGTTGGGCTGTATTCATACTCGAAAGCTACTGCAACTGTGTTTCCGCCGTGGGTAGCTGCTACAGAAGGCCAAGAACAATTGTTTGATAAGCCGTCGATTTGTGCGTGTATTGGCCAACTAACTCCACGGTCACTTGAGACATCCACTTTGATCTCTGAGGTGCTCTCGTAGTCTACACTGTATCTGTATGCTATGTAGATGTGATCTCCAGCATTGGTGACGCTTGCTTGGGAATATACATCAGTGTCCATGCCACCGCCGCGTATTTTTTGAATAGACCATGTAGAGCCGTGATTTGAGGTGTTGGCTAACATTAGGTCACGGTTATCGTATGTTTCTATAAACTCGTAGGTAATGTATTGGTGGTTATCTGAACCGTATTGATATTCGGATGTTATACAGGGGTATCTGTCGTCTTCTAAATCGTCGTCTACGATTGTTTCACTCCAACCTAGGCCTGGAGTATACACATCACAGTAGATGTCATGATCTGTGCTGGTCCATTCGAATTCGTACGCAAGATATATCCTATTATCTACAGGATCAATAGCTATGGAAGGATAACCACAATCGTATCCAGAATAGTAAAATCCGTAGAAAAACGACCATGTATTGCCTCCATCTGTAGATCTAGCTACACTAATCCCCCAGACTGCCTCAAGCGGTTCATAATCCTCGTATGCTACGTA
Organism: Candidatus Wukongarchaeum yapensis; assembly: GCA_016840425.1. Taxonomy (GTDB): domain Archaea; phylum Asgardarchaeota; class Wukongarchaeia; order Wukongarchaeales; family Wukongarchaeaceae; genus Wukongarchaeum; species Wukongarchaeum yapensis. The sequence continues at coordinate 5,608 of JAEOSI010000112.1, read as the reverse complement.
TAGGTAACCGTTATTGTCAGTTGCTATTGATGGGCGTATTTCGTCATCGATCACGTCATCATCTACCAGTCTGTCTTTTGTCCAATTAGAAGTTGGAGAGACCGCAGTTGATGGTGTAATTGCAACGCTCAGAAGAGGGACTATAAAGCATAGTGCTATAAGTAATCCTAATCGTCCTCTTCTGTTTAAGAAAACGCTTTTTATTTTTGACATTTCTTTTGTTCTCCTCTTTTTTGAGATAAGAAGCTTCATGGGTCAAGCTAAAGGGCTATGACCCAAAAGAAGTAGAGCAGTATCTCGAGGTAATTCACTAATATATTATACGTATTGATTACTAATAACCTTTTACTTAATTGTTTGGAAAATTTTTTGATTATACGGGGTTTTAAGAATTTTATTAACAAAGTGTTTAAGCTAAAAAAGAGTTTTTTAAAGAATGATTTGTTACGTAGTTTTTAACTTCTTCGGCTAGAAGCCCCCTTGCGAAAGCTGGGAGTAGTTCACCTTTTCTACCTGATCGAGGGTCAAGGCCTGTAGCATTTCAATAACCATCTTTTTGAACTTTATCCGCCCGATTTTGAGGCGAATAAAGAACGATTACACCGAATCGGTGAAAGAACTCTTCTCGGCGAAGAGTGAGCAGAAGATAATCTACTCCTTCATGAGAGAAGATCTTACTCATGCCTTTCAATTTAGCTCTCAATGCGTTCGCATAAACATTCTACTCGCTTCACCATCTGCTCCAATAATACAGCCAGCTTTCCAAACTGTGCTTCGTAGAAATCCATCCAGAAAACCGCATACGGCGTCGTTCCAACTTCAACATAACTAACCATGGTCTTCTCTGGAACGTATCCCGTGAGCCACATGAAAAAACCGAAAAGAATGGCAAGGAGAAGGGTTTGGAATCCGCTTATGCCGAACGCCACCTTGGCTAGAAGGGTTACTAACATTATCCAGTAAATAGATGCTAGGTATCTGTATCCGAGCTGCAACCTCATTAATTGCCTACCAGACCAACTTACTGTACTCAAACTAACATCCTCCTTTCTAAGCATTCTTTAGGGAGATCCCCATGCAAAACATGGGGGTAAATTGCCCCTCACACATGTTCTCACCCCGTTTTAGATATATCTATAACCGATCAAATAATGGTGAGACCTTGAGGTTAAAGAAAAGATATTTTTTGTTAAACCTATTGTAAAACTTGATTACTTCTCAGATTTTTCATAGCTTTTCGAGGCTTTTAATATCTTTCGTCAAATCTTCTGATTTTTCCGCTCCCAGAAGAACGAAATTATAAATAAAAAGAATTATGAACCGTAAGATTGAAGATAAATTGAGGGAAAATAAAGCAGATAATAAGCTATTTTGATAATTTTTCAAAAGGAGAAATAGAGGCGTTGAACAGTTTAGAGGCGGATAGACCGAAAGAAAGGCAAGAAAGGCAAGAAAAGATAGCCCAGATTGAATCAGTAAGAGGTTCTAGGGTTTTAGTTCTTATGTATCTTTATGCTTCCATAGAAGAAGAAGATGATATTCCTATTTTCGAATCTTTAGAAAAGATGGGACATGTTAAAAAAATAGACTTGATTTTATGCTCTACAGGGGGAGATTCTGATGCTGCGGTAAAGATCCTTAAACTTATAAGAACTTATTGTGAAGAGCTTACCGCGATTGTCCCCTATGAGGCGTCAAGCGCAGCTACGTTAATCTGTTTGGGTGCAGATGAAATCCAAATGAGTCCGATAGCGCAACTAAGCCCGCTAGACCCTCTCGTCAAACATCCCCGGAAAAAAACATGGATTCCTGCCCTTTCAATCAGAAACTTCTTCGAATTCGTAGAAAAAACATCCACAGAAACATATGTCCCCAGCGAACTTTTCAAAATATTCGAAGAACTAGACCCATGGATGATAGGCACATTTGAAAGAGTAATAGAAGAATCAAAAGAATCCGCTAAATTTCTCCTCTCCAAATACATGCTGAAAAACAAAGACGAAACAGAAATCGACGAAATAGTAGAAAAACTGTCCGAAAAATACGCATCACACCACTACGCAATCATGAGAGAAGAAGCAAAAAACGAACTCGGACTAAACATAACCTTCCTAGACGGCGAAAAACTCAACCCCGTCTGGGAACTATACAAAAGCTACAAAAAACTAGCAGAAAAATCAGAAAACGACATAAAAATCTTCGAAACAACCAACTACTCATACGCAGAAGAAGAGGAAGAAGAAGAGGAAGAAGAAGAATAACTTCCAAAAGCAAAATAGTACGGCAAAGAGATCAATAATGCCGTGAATTAATGGATTACTTTTAATTTATTTAAATCCTTGTTAAGTATAATTTAGTCGAAAGATTTGAACAAAAATCCATAAATATTATTACTTTTAACTCAGATTTTTATCACTTGTAAATGCTTTTTCTGTGTCCGATTCTTAAAATCACCATATTTTCACCGTTTATATCAAATATAACTCTATACTTTCCTATTCTGAATCTATAAGTTCTTATTTCTGGGTTTATTAATTTTCGGCATATTTTAGAGGTTCTTGAGCATATTCCTTAAGTTTATCAATAATTTTGTTCTGAATCTTTTCATCAATATTTTTCAGGTCTTTTAAAGCTCTTTGAGTAAGAACTATTCTATACTTCAAAGGCTTCGTCAAGATACTTCACTCTGCCTTCTTTATAATCCCTCCTTGCTTCTTTGATAGATTTTAGATATTCTTCACTTGAAAGAGCCATCATATCTTTGATTAATTCTAATTAAGAAAAGAAAAATGTCGTGAAAGGCAAATTTCACGAAAAAACGGAGTCTAAAAACGACATTAATCAAAAAAACTATCACAAATCTTAATCTTCACCTTATTAAATAAAGAAAAATAATAAAAAAAGGGAAGGGGTTAGCGTTTATGTTTCCTATTACAACCCTATTAAACTGAAAATAAGCTTAGTAAATTTTTACAAATCCATTATCGAGGAGAAAAGGCTAAAAATACCTAAAGCTTTAATCCTTTGTTTTATAGAGAAGCTGGGTAAGATTATAACTCCATAAATCCAACAAAAAGAAGATTCAACAAAATCAAAACGACTGCAATTCCTAAAAGAAGTACACCTTGACTTCTTTTCGCTTCTTTTGATAAACCGTATATACCTCCAATGATCCCTATGAGCGGTATAAGAATAGTCCCAATTATTAAAAGAGTCATCACTCCGTTGCTCCATTTATCATCAGAAACCTCTCGCATTAAAGGTTTAACAGCTTTCCCACATTCTAAGCAAAAAGCAGCGTCAGCGGGGATTTCTGATCCACACTGAGAGCAAAACATTTTTGCTTCCGCGGAAGGAGTTATTTCGCCCGCCTTGGGAGAAGATGTTGTTTCAACCCTTGTCCCACAATTACTACAAAAACTTTCACCTGGCGATAGTTTAACCCCACATTTAGGGCAGTAACGCTCTACAGACATTTTACATACTCCTTATTTTTCTCATATCTTTTTAGATCTGATTATCATGAGGGTTAGATAAATTTAAAAACAATCTATATTTGCGGTATAAAAAACATTTTTGTTTTATTGAAATTTGAGATACAACAAAAAAATAAAGTCTAAAGAATAATACCTAAAAAACAAGTGCATCCCCTACCTTTTTATTCTTCCAAAACCCACTCTACTAGCCTTAGACAACTACGAAAAAGACAGGGCAAAAATAGGCAGAAAAAATTAAAAGAAAATCATCGAAATAAAAATGTTAAATGATAAAATCCGTGAGATCAGCAAAGGGAGATAATTATGGACGAAGATCTAGAAAAGGAGCTCAAATACTGGGAGAATAGAACCCGAATGAGTCCGAACTATGCTTATGCATGGAGCAAAAAGGGGGAGGTTTTAGGGGATTTAGGTAGGTTTAAGGAAGCTTTAGTGTGCTACAATAAAGCTCTACAAATCGAGCCGATAAGCGCCCATTTATGGAGCAAAAAGGGCCTTACTCTGGCGAAATCGGGTAGTCTTGAAGAAGCTTTAAAGTCCGTAGATCGAGCTCTAAAAATGGATTCTAAAAACGCTGAGGCATTGAGTAGCAAGGGTTTTGTTCTAGCGAAAATGGGCAAGGTTGAAGAAGCTTTAGAGTATTACGATAAAGCCCTACGAATCGATCCAAAAAACGCAGATATTATACGCGCCAAAAAATCCCTTGAAAGTAAAAAAGAAAATGAAAAGAAGCTATCCCTTATCGAGATCGTTTCCTCTTTAGCTCCCGTTTACGGCGGAAAGATCAAGCTTGACTTGCTTGCAAAGAAGGTTGGTTGTGATAAAGAGACCCTTGAGGACACCATCGTCGATCTATGCACAAAGGGGAGGGTTTCTGGCTGGGAAATTGATGCGCTTTTGGGCGCCTTAAAAGTCACCTTAAAAGACGCTGCGGAGAATCAACCAACATCGGTTAAGGCTCCGAAGACTGTTTCTACTAATTACTCTTGTTTTAATTGCGGAACGCCTATAAAGACTACGGATGAAAAGTGTTCTTCTTGCGGGTTTGAGATCGTTCGTTGCAGAGTGTGTAAACTACCCATCTCCACGGAAGATGAGATGGAAACATGCATCAACTGTGAGGCAGAGTTCCACAAGAGCCATCTGCTAGCGTGGATACAGAAGGAAGGAAAATGCCCAAACTGTGGATCCGAGCTCAAAGAGAAGTGGTACACGCCCTAGATATAAAAGATAGCCAATTATTATTAACTCAACATAATAAAAGTTGTCTTCTTTTTCTAGTAAAAAGAAAAAGAAATTATTAAGTAAAAGTTGTGAAATTGTTAAGTTTTTAACGGGAATTATACCTTTTTATCATTTTTTAGTTATAATTTAGTTATTCCCCCTCTTTTTCGACCTGGTCTTTTGCGTAATTTTGAATTGATCTCTAGACGGAATTCTGTTAAAGAAGCAGAAGTGGAGAAGAAGTGGAGGAGTTTTGATAGAAAATTTTAGACTGAAAAAAAGTTTAAAAATCATGATGTGTAATTTATTTTTGGTGGTTCTTCTTTCTTTTTCCTTACACCATTTTTGTGCCAAATATTAGGGGGAATTCTTAGAACCGCCGATGATCCCTAAATTTTGAAAAAATGTAAGTTTTTAAAAATCCCATATTTTTATATTTTCCTAGCGAATCAAAATTGATGTATCCTTCAGTTATCACTCCCTCTTTTGTGGTTTTTGAGTCAAGAATTATGTTGAAATTATTATCAGTAAGAATGGCTGGTTCGTCCCTTCCTCCAATATGGTTGGCAGAAAATCCTAAAAACATTAAAAGCTTCGACTAGCGCTTTTTTTAAAAATAGTGGAATCCTTACTGTTTCGCTTTGCTTCATGCAAATGTTTCCTTAGTATATTGATCATATTTGTGCTAAGATTTTGGTTTATGGGGGTTATGGAGTCTCTCATTCTTCCAGTTTTTCTCAGTTTTTCTCATTTTTTCAATTTAGAAAAGAAAAATGTCGTGAAGGCAATTTCACGCAAAAAATAATCGAGTAAAACCTTGCTTAGTTCATTCTTTTTGTGGATTCGCCAACTTATTCAATGTGCTTTCCATTCTCTTGATTTAAGAA
>JAEOSI010000111.1 GCA_016840425.1 Candidatus Wukongarchaeum yapensis | reverse complement strand
CGGGTTATGCGCAGATTTCTGTCCCTATAACGTGCTCGCTTTAGAAGAGATTTAACTTTTTATCGGAGGATGGTTAAAATTGCTTGATAAAACAATATCGAAGGTTTTATTTATTGATCTTACAAGGCGCAGTTTTTGGATAGAGAAAAGGGAGGAACTTTTCGAAAAATACCTCGGGGGTGCAGGTGTAGCCATCCACCTTCTTTCAGAAGAGTGTCCAAGAGGATCAAAACCCCTTGAACGTGAGAACGTTATCGTGTTTGCTGTAGGCCCCCTTGTCAACATGTTCCCCATGGCTTCTAAGACCGTTGCCATGTTCAAATCACCCCTAACAGGTACTTTGGGTGAAAGCCATGCTGGAGGAAGGAGCGCCGTCGCCATCAGGTCTGCAGGTTATGGAGCCATCGTGATAAGAGGCGCTTCTATAAAACCCGTATATATCGCTATTCATGGGGATAAAGTGAATTTTAGAGATGCTGCTACTTATTGGGGTATGAGAAGCACCCACGGTGTGGGTAGAATAATCAGGGAAAACGAAGGAGGCTCCGGGGTAAGGACGATTATGCGCATAGGAGGAGCAGGAGAACGTCTAGTAAGCTACGCTACGGTGGTCACCGAAACCTATAGACACTTTGGAAGACTTGGATTGGGAGCAGTTTTTGGAAGCAAAAAGTTAAAAGCCCTTGTAGTATCAGGTAAAAAAACCTTCCCCGTAGTAAATAAGACCGAATACAGGAAACTTTACAAAGAAATCTATGATAAAGAAGTGAAATCCCCCCTTTTATCGAAGTATCACGAACTCGGCACAGCTTCAAACATATTGGTTCTAAACGAGTTAGGAGGATTACCCACAAAAAACCTGAAAAGCACAAATTTTGAAGGAAGCGAAGAGATTTCAGGAGAACTGCTTGCCGAAAAATTTTTAGGCAGAAGAACGGCCTGCGCCCACTGCCCCGTTGCCTGTATCCATCTTGCCGCTCTAAGAGAACCCTATGAAGATGAACCCTACTTCTATAAAACTACATGGGTATCCTACGATTATGAACCACTATACTCCCTTGGCTCCATGCTAGGAATCCCAACCACTCAAGGCGTCCTAAAACTCATAAACGAAGTGGAATTACTTGGCCTCGACGCCATGAGTACCGGCGTCGTTTTAGCTTGGGCTACAGAAGCTATGGAAAAAGGGTTAATTTCCACAAAAGAAACCTTAGATATAACGTTTTCTTGGGGAGACCATAAAGCTTACCTTAAAGGTATTTGGAACATAATGGTTCAACCCAACGAGTTCTATGCCCACTTGGCAAAGGGTGTTGAAGCTGCAGCTTTAAAATATGGAGGATTAGATTTTGCCTTAGCCTTTGGGGGAAATGAGGTCCCAGGATATCACACAGGTCCTGCCGCCATCATAAACCACTTGACAGGGGCAAGACACAGCCACCTAGACTCTGGAGGTTACAGCATGGATCAAAAGGCGCTTAAGAAAAAAGCTGAGATGCAGTTCACCCCTGAAAAAATCGCAGAAAACCTGTTCGAAGAAGAAGCATGGCGACAAATTCTTTCAAGCTTAGTTGTCTGTTTCTTTGCAAGGGGAGTTTATACTGCAGACGTGGTGTTAAACGCCTTAAAAACCGTAGGCTACAACTTTACTGAAACCGAACTTAAAGACATGGGCTCTGAAGTGCTTAAACTAAAGCAAAAATTCAAACTACGCGAAGGATTCAAACCAGAAAATCTAAGAATACCGAAAAGAGCCCTAGAAACAACAACCCCCCACGGCCAAATAGATGAAGAAATGATAAGCGAAGCAGTAAAAGCATACTTCAAAAAAGTCCAAGAATAGAACAGAAAAAAGAAAAAGATATAAACGGCCACGCTGGCAAACAACAGAAAACCAATATCTACAGTAAAAACGATTAAGGAAGATTAGTCTATGGTTTCAGTAGAGGAAACCTGTTACAAAATTCGATCGTTATTCGAAGAAGCTGTGAAGCGAAACCTTGGCGAAGGAATCCTGCTTTCAGGCGGCTTAGATACCTCCCTAGTAGCCCTTGTTGCTTCCAAACATGTTCGTTTGTTAAACGCGTTTACAGTGGGTTTTAAAGACGGTGAGGCGCCTGATGTAAAGTTTGCAAAAAAGATGGCAAATTACCTAAAACTAAAACAACACTTCATCCATTACTTTGACGAAGAAGAAGCAGTTAAAGCGGTTAAAGATGTCGTAAGAATAATGCGATCTTTTGACCCGATGGAAATCAGAAACAGCGTAACCATACTAATAGGTTTAGAAAAAGCAAAAGAAAACGGAATTAACACTATTATGACTGGAGACGGTTCTGACGAACTTTTCGCAGGATACAGCATCCTATTCAACTTAGACAAAGAAGCGCTTGAAGAACAGCTCAAAAAACTATGGAAATGGATGCGTTTTTCAAGCGTTGAATTAGGAAAAAGTTTGGGGATAGAGGTAAAAATCCCTTTCCTCTACCCGGAGTTTAAAACCTTTGCTATGGAGATAGATCCCTCACTAAAGATTCGGAAGGAAAAGGGAGAGATGTATGGCAAGTGGATCCTTAGAAAAGCTTTTGAAGGAAGTCTTCCAGACGAACTGATCTGGCGAGTGAAAATGCCGATAGAGTTCGGTTCAGGCTCAACATTCCTCACAGAAAAGTTTAATTTAAAAATTTCCGACGAAGAATTTTTCGAAAAAAAACAAAAATATCTAGAAGACGACAAGGTAACCATCCGCAACAAGGAACATCTCTTATATTACGAAGTTTATAGATCCACCTTTGGCCCGCCAAAACCCGATGACCCAAAAAAGAAAACTTGCCCCTATTGTCAAGCAAACGTGCCCGAAAAATCAGACTTTTGCAAAACCTGTGGCGCTTACCCCGTCTAATTTACATCCTTTTCTAAAAGTTTATTTTAAATATGCTAAAAACCCTTTAGAAAACATTTTAATTAACTTGTTGAAAGTAAAAACATTTATACGAATAATCATTAAAAAATGTAAACCATAATACTGCAACTTTTATACGGTTAAAGGGGACATAAAGATGAAAAAAATGAAGAGTTTAAAAGTAACTGAACTTACTTGGGACGAGCTTCCTATTGCAGGCATTGTTCCTGAACCTGCAACAAGTCTAGCCTACAAAACAGGTTCGTGGAGGGGCGGCTTCAAACCTGTGATTAATCAGGAGAAATGCACCCGTTGTATGAAATGTTGGCTGTTCTGCCCAGATATGGCTGTATTGGTGTCAAAAGAGGGAGATAATCTCCGTCTGGACATAAATTATGAATTCTGCAAGGGTTGCGGTATCTGCGAAAAAGAATGTCCAGTAGATGCTATTGAAATGGTAAGAGAATAAAATCTCTCCCCCTTTTAATTAAGAATCTACTTTGACTCCTTGCTTAGGGTATTCCACAATATTTTGATGAATTCACTTAACAGAACTATTAAAGAAGCAAGGAACTTTACAAGCAAATTTTCCACAAACACTCGCTCTTCCTAACTCTTGAATATAACTTGGTATTTAACAAACAAATTTCATAGCATTTATGCTGGTCATATACGCCAATGTTAAATGTTCCAAAGATGCATATAATGACTTTCAAGCAATACTTTTGTTGGTTTCTTTAGAAATAGTTTTGTAAGCCTTTTCCTCAAGTTCTTCAAGATAACGGCTTTTGTTTTACTTAACAAATTCTAATACGTATGGCTGTATTTTTTTTGAAATAGGGAGTTTTTCAACCTCCTCCCTTTTCAGTTTAGAAATATCGTGGTGAAAGTTTTCGAGAAACATAGATGCTTGAGTTAATTTACGGACTTCTGACCGTGAATTCTGAAGGATAAAGCCTTTGACGTATGCAATTTTTAGTAGAATTTCTGAGAGTTGTAGGTTTTTTTCAATCCGACCATCTGGAATATAGCGCTTGACAGCGTATGGGATTCCATATTCATAACCTAGTTTGTATCCTTTAACTTCAGGCCATGGTAATCTCATTTCTTTTGCCTGGGTAACATCTAGGTTTCCGTATTTGTCTTCATTACCGTACAGTTTTTCATATTTTGGTAGAAGCAAGGGAAAATGCTTTTCTAATGTTTGGAAAAATTCTTGCTTATTACGACTGGCTTTAAAGTTAAGCCCCAGCAATATACGAATTCTGCCCCTACTTTCTTTGCTTGTTTATATATTGCCTGCATATTCTCGTCTGTATCACCGATAAATGGTAGAGTAGGATAAAAATATACACCTGAATGAATGCCCTCATCTCGAAGTCTCTTGATTGCTTCAAAACGTTCTTGAGTTGTACTAGCTCTAGGTTCAAAGATTTTTTGCGTTTTTTCATCAGCTAAAGTGATTGTGAATGAAACGTTCGCATAGCTTTCTTCGTTAATTTTCGTAAGAAGATCAAGATCTCTAAGGACAAGCTTGTTTTTGGTGAGAATAAAAACTGGAAATTTGTAGTCATAAGTAATCTGAAGCAATTTTCGAGTGATTTTAATCTCTTTTTCGGCTGGTTGATAGACGTCGCAAACGCCACCACCAATATGAACAATAAATTTCCCTGGTCGACGGGGTTGAACTGAATCTTTTATAGAGGGTAAAAAGTCGACTAAGGTTGAAGTTTTTTCACGATGAAGGTGGATAAAACCTTTCTTTTTTAGAAATTGTTCGAATAGAATTGGAGCATTGATCTTAACACGTATACGTTCACCGAAATCGGCGTGCATGTAATAGCCTTCTGATTTACCGTCGCAGTATACACAATCATGATAGCATCCTTGATAGGGATTTAAATAAGCTTCACCCCATGAAAAAAGGGAAGATGAGCAGGTTCTAATGAGGGACTTTGCCTCATATTTTTCTATTATCATTAGCGAAAACCTTTTAGGGAACGCTTCTATTAAAGCCTCACGTTTCTTTTTTTATTACAGTTATTTATCCGTTTTTAGAGCCTTTTTAAGGGCGCGTTCGACTGCTTTTGCATGAATTTTTGCAGCCGTATAAATTGAGCCTGCTCCTTTTATAAGGTCATATCCCCGGGTACCGGCACAGTAGCTTTGCGTTAAAAGGCCAGCACGTCTAACCGCGTCTGAATAATGGGTTCCTATTAAAAGCTCAGCAACGCCCCACGTAGCTCCACAAGGAGCCCCACGATGCACCACTACCTTCTCTATAGTACCTGTTTTCTCGTCGATTTTTACCGAAAGTTCTGGGACCCCGAGTTCTTCCGCAAAAATGTTAAATTTCGAGCAGTTCAAAGTGGAACTAGGGGTTATCGAACATGTAGTTTTAGGCGCAATAACGCAAACTTTCCCTTCAGTTATCCGCTCAACCTCCCGTTTTAAACCCAATTGTCTCGTTATAGGGTCTATCTCGGGAAACAAGAGAACAGGTATACCTCTGTTTTTTGCGAGAAAACCTGAATGAATAGAAAAATCGGGGTGAGCTGTAAAAGGATAAAGTATGTCCACCCCTTCCGGAATATCACTTAACGAGATGTAATTTTCCATGTCCTCATCTATAAAATCTGGAAGAATAGAGGAGACTTCAATAATTTTTACTATTTTTACTTTTTTACCATGTTTTCGAATGGTTTCAATTACCTGCTCCGCATTATTATTTCTATTAATAATTAAAACATTTACAGAATCTTTTTCACCCATTTAAAAATAACCACCTTCGAAAACTTTTAACGAAGGGAAAAAAGTTAGGATGAAGAATAAGTGGAGAGTTTTTTGAAAGAATTTAATAAAGGTAAAAAAAATATTTGATAATTACCCTGATAAACCTTAATTTTTTATTTTTCACCCTTCTTCTGTTGCGTTTTCCATAAGTTTTTCGATGAAGGGTGTTACGGGCGTGGTATGCACTTGTATCCCTAGTGTTTCATTTGGGTCGAATCCTAACAATAAAGCTATGAGTTGTGTTATGTGTAGAACAGGTATCCTTGAGTCTAAGCGCTCCAAAATTTCAAGTTCCATCTGAGCGTTGTCAAGCACAGCCAAGCAGGAAGGACAAACTACAAGGATTAAATCCGCATCTTCATTAATAATGCTTTCAATTTTTCTAGCAGTTATTTGTAAAGATAGATCCCTTGCAGTATAACGCTGCATCTTTCCAGAACCACAACATAAATCTTTTTCTTTATATTTTACAGGTGTACCCCCCAAAGTTTCCACTACTTCTTCCAGAAAAGTGGGAGATTCAGGGTTATCTATCGCTACCTCTTGGCATGCTCGTAAATAGCGACAACCATAATGAACAGCAATTTTTAAACCATTTAATTTAAACTTAATTTTACGCGCTAACTCATCCTTAGCCTTATATATGAACTCAGCTATATGCCAAAATCTAACTTTTCCCTCATTATAATTCCTACCAATCTTTGAAATAACCTCATTAACCTTCACCTTAAGGTTTGGAAAATCCTCAGTGATCTTTTCAAAGTAATGTAACGCGTTAAAACAAGTATTACAAATAACAAGCATGTCTGAAGCGATTTCCTCAATCACTGAAAAGTTTCGCGCTACTGTAGCCAAAAAAGTATCTTCAGATGAAATAGTTGTAAAATAGGTTAAACCACCACAACAAGTCTGTTGATCCGTATCCACAACAGAAATCCCTAAACTTTCCAAAATCTTCCGGGTACACGCTTCAATCCCGGGATAAACGTTACTTGAGACACAGCTCTTAAATATATACAAAGGCCCTTCTAAAGGTATCTTCTCCAAACGCTCCTCATTAATAACCATCAGTAAATCACCCAAAAACTAAAAAATCCGAACCTTTATCAACATCCTTTCATTTTACTGTTAACCGTTTATCCTTTTTTTCCTCCTCAATTAAACATTCACAAAAATCAAGATGCTCATTCAAACCGGTCTCCTCAGCAATCACCTTAAGCTCTCCTACAGCCTGTTCGGATATAGGGTTTTCAGTCATTCCTAAACGCTTTCTTACCTTTCTCACCCTCCAAGTCAAAGAAATGGCTGAACCTGTCTCCAACATGTTTCTCCCAAACTCTAAAAACGTCTTAAAACGCTTCGGATAGCGACCTTGAAGTAAAGCTTCAACCCTTAAAGCATGAATCAACTCTGGAATATCTAAATTCATAGGACACCTCACTTTACAATCAAAACAGTCAAAACACAACCAAATATCTTCACTATCTAAAACACGGTGAAGCTCCCCGAACAATACATCTCGAATAATAAGTCGGGGATTAAAATTCGAATGTTGGGCAGCAGGACAAATACCTACACACTTACCACACTGATAACACTTTGTAAAATTAAAAGATGCAAAAATATTCCTCTTCCTAATCTTATCGTAAAAAGCCCACTCCCAACTACTTGCATTCTCAGCCAGCTTATCAAAATCCAAATAATCGGACAAAAAATA
>JAEOSI010000110.1 GCA_016840425.1 Candidatus Wukongarchaeum yapensis | reverse complement strand
GCGAAGGCACATTACTTAGGGTTATAAACAGTATAAAAGTATTGAACGATAAAGATTTTCAACTGGTAATAATTGTTGCCCCCACTTCAGAAGATATTGAAACCCAAGTTGAAAAAAAGGTTGCCAATATCATAAAATTAGCCTTAACCAATATAGGGGCGAAAAAGAAACACCCTATCAAACGTAAAAGACAAAGTAAACTTGGTTGAGCATCTACATCTCCCCGTTCAAGTTTTATTCTCTCTGATATATAACTTTAATAAAGCGTTTGGAACCGATTTTATTTTTTCTTCTGCCAACAATAAGTTAAGTTAATCCAACCAAAAACCTAAAAATGTAAAAATTTTTTAAATTCTGAAATGAATAAATATAAAATAGTTTGCTGTTTATTAAAACTGTGTCAATGTTAGAAGATCTTACTAATACTAAAACCTTGAAAGCCCGGTGGTGTAGCGGCCAAAGAAACGCAAAAAAAGTTTTACGGTTAAGCATTCAGGGCTTTGGACCCTGAAACGCCAGTTCGAATCTGGCCCGGGCTACCATAATAAAATCACTAAACAGGCTTTTTTTGATGCTTTTTGATTATTAAACGTAGTTAGACATCTAAGGCAAGATTATTATGAATATGAAGGCTAAGATTTGCTTTCTACAATTTGAAAAAACAGGTTTAACACCAGTTTAAAGCTTGTCTAGAAACCTAAAAATTTGTTGTTAAAAGGATTACATCGGGGGGTTTTTTAAGCAGGATTCAAAGGAAGGAATCAGGAAACCCCTTTCTTAGGAAGATTTTTCTAATGGGAGTGTTTTTAGCGTGTTCTTCTCTAAGATTTCTAGGCTTTTATGGGGCTATCACTGCTCTTTAAAAACCCCCGATGCCGTAAAAATTAAGACCGCCCTTCTTTTAAATCTTTCTTTCGCTCATTAAACAGTTGAGCCATAACAACTATGGGATGCCTTTCTAAGTTTTATTTTACTCTTCTTCTTTCAAGTTCTTCCCTTAAATCTAAAAGGGTCTTGTTTAAGGTTCTCTCACAACGTGTTAAACGCTTATTTAAATCCTTCTTTAATGATTCGTAAGTCTCCTTCTTTATCTTTCGTTCCCTCTTTCTTCGATCTAAATCTTTTATACTCTGTTCTATGGTATCTTTTTCAGCCTCGGTTAGATCTAAAGTTCTGAGGATCTCCACATACCTCTTGCCATACTTCCTAGCTTGGGAAGTTACTGTGTTTAAAGTTGATTGCAAACTCTCAATTCTCTTTTCAAAGGTTCTTCTTTGTTTAACGTAAGAAGCTTTTGATATTTTTCTTCTTCGAGCCTTTTCCCCAAGCTCCTTCACCTGATTCTTTAGCGCCAGTTTTTCCTCATAATTTTTAGTCAAACTTTCAAGGATATCCACCGGGATCATTTCCAGCCGAGTAGGCTTGACAACCACCCCGATTTTTGTTTTCCCCGCTAAAGACCTAACACCTACATACATCAAACCTACGCCAAAACAAGCAAGGATAATAAGTAAAGGCATTTTCAGTTTATTTAACCAAGAGTAATTATACTCAACCTGAAAAGCTGTAGTATGATGCCAGGGCAACAACTTTTTCAACGTAATTTTCAATACAGGACGGCTACCGATGTGTAGAAAAGCGGGCTGAGAATCCACCTTAAAACTTCCAAGATCAAGGGAAGAAACATCGCTTGAAGGGTTTATGCCGCTGGCTCCCTCAGGCAAAGTAATCTTTAAAACAAACTCTTCAATCGTCCAGTTAAACGAAGAGAGAATCCACGTAGTCAACCGATACTTATTGCCGTCATTTTCTAAAGCCTCGCTTAAATGATACTTATAAGTTACAGTTAAATGATAACTATTATTTTCAACAATTAAAGGAGTCCTAAAATCAATCACTACGAGGGTTTTATTCTCTACCTCTTGAGGCTCTACATCGGCTAATCTGCCTACACTATCCTTAACCGTAACACTCTCAGCGTATCCGGGAAGCCGTATCGAGACCTCACCAATCTGAAAGTTTCTGTTATTTATGTCGGTGTTCGGTGTAAGAGTTTGAATCCAATATTCATCCCTCACATGAACATACCCATAAGGACTCACATCAAGATTAGATTCAACCCGACTATAATGAATAATAGGCGTATTCGAAGTATAAACAAGATAAAAAGCCGTATCATTAAAAGCCGAAATATTAGCAGTTGTACCGTTAAAAGTGAAAGGTGCGGTATGCGTAAAGTTCACTGGTAAAGTCTGATCCCAAACAGGCTCGCCAACACCCTCAGGCAACTCAAAAGTTATCGTAGAATTAAAAATCTCCGCATTAATAACAGGATAAAGAGATGTATTAAGCGCAAAATATTGGTCACCACCTCTCAAAGATGTTTCAATATAGTATGCAAATCCTGACCAAACACCTATCTCTCTCGCCGTATTTCCCCCAATATTTGTAACATTAAAAGAATAATAGGTGTAATTATCCATCTCCTCTTCAAGCCTTAAAGCAGCGGTCTCATTAGTCTCATAATCAAAAACCTTTGTATAACTCAATTTAGAAGCATCACCTGCCCTTATAGCCAAAATAAGCGTCACATTCTGAGCCTCAGCACCATCTACTCGAGTATCATTAAAAAGGTAGTTATCTTCAATCAAAACCAGACCAAAGATATTAACCGTAATCGTACGATTAACGCTCAAAGTCAAATTTTCAGGCAAAGACCTAGAAACAACCCCCGTTGTCCCTGCCCCCTCCAAACCTCCCTTTCCCTCGTCTATTAAGCCTTCCTCTCCATGGATCCCACTAACGCTGTCCATCACAAAAGGAAAAAGAAATATGGTGCCTATCATCAAAGAAAGGAACGTAAAACACAATAAACCCCGTTTAAAACGCATCAACCATTCATCACCATAATAATAATAAAAAAACAATACCACCCAATAAAACAAAGAAAGTTAAAAAAGTTATTCTAAAATTTGAGAACAAGAAGCTTTTTTAACTTTCCCATGTAGTTTAGATTGGCAGGCGATTGAAAATGGTCGATAAAGAACAATTAATGAAGATTATCGGCAGAGTTTTAGATCCAGAATACCCCATCCCAGTAACAGATATGGGAATAGTCACACCAGAAGACGTTGAAATAAAAGACGACGAAATAAAGGTAGAATTCACCCCCACGACACCCTTCTGCCCTGCAGGAGGAGTCATAGGTGCTGTGATAAAAAAAGTCCTCATAGACGCACTCCCAGACAAAAAAATCACCGTAACCACCAAACCAGGAACTCACATGCAAGAAGAAATAATAAACCAAGCCCTAGAAGACGAGGAAACCTATGAAAACATAATCAAAAAACTCACAGAAATGGGCGTGTTACAACGTTGCATCCTTCCAGCATAATCCCCCTATCAAAAAATATCGCTCTTTTTATCGCTCTTTTCTTTCCCAATAAACCATAAAAATACTGAAAAAGATAATCGTAAAAAATGAAAAAGGGAAGAAGAAAAACCTGTCTTAATCCCTCTATTTTTCTTGATCAATCCGTTTCTTAACTATTTTATTTCCAAAGTCTTGATTAACTCTTCAATCCCTTCCCCTGTTTTAGCGCTTGTTACAGCTACTTTTGCCCTTGGATTTATTCTTTTTGCATCTTCTACTAATTTTTCTACATCGATGTCCATTGCTTTTGCTAAATCTGCTTTATTAATAACGATCACGTCACAGGTCTTTATAAGAATCGGGTGTTTACGTATTATCCAAGGACCTTGGTCAACACTCACCACCACAACCCTTTTTTCCTCCCCAAGGTCAAAATCAGAAGGACAGATCAAGTTACCCACATTCTCAATAAATAAAATATCTATACCAGCGTCCTCCTCATGACCGAGAATCCTTTCAAGGGCCTTGCTAATCACTATAGAGTCAAGATGACATTCCTTACCTGTATTAATCTGTATTCCCCGGTCGACAACACTCCTTACCCTTTCATAATCGACAGTAGTAGCCACATCACCCGCAATAAACCCTATATGGGCGCCTTGATTTAAAATCTCACTCATCTTAACAATAAGCTCTGTTTTACCACAACCAATAGATCCCATTATGTTAAAAGCCTTAATACCCAGAGAACGAAAGATCTCCCGATTCTCCAAAGCCTTCTCCTTCAACTTGGCAAAAATATCTGCATCCACCTCAATACTACAGATGTGAATATGATCCTCCTCATCATGTTCACCCTCGTGGTGGTGGTCTTCCAGATAAATAACATCCTTTTCACTATCAACGTGATCATCATGCATCAACAATCACCTATACACCTTAAAATTTGAAAAAAATTTGAAAACTAAAAACAAATATGTAAAAGATAAACCGACAATACTCAAAAACCTAACTAAATAATCTAAACACTAAACAACATTAAAAAAACTTTGCAATAAAGAAAGTTTTTTAATTCTAGAAGCCATGAAACCAGCATTCCAGTTAAAGAAACTTGAAGGGTAACGTTATGCTTATTGAAGACGAAAAAGTGATTAAAAGTCCGGACACCCTAAGAGAAAACAGACTCCCGCCAGGTCAAGAAATTAGAGAAAATTTCCCGATTCTACATCATGGAAGAACACGAAAAATTGATATTTCTAAATGGACATTTACAATTTCAGGTTTGGTTGAAGAGGAAAAAATGCTTAATTTTGAAGAATTCATATCACTTCCACAAGTGAAAGTTTTATCGGATATACATTGTGTTACGGGGTGGTCAAAACTTGATAATCTGTGGGAAGGAGTAAGCACTAGCACAATAAAGGAGCTTGTTAACATACTTCCTGAGGCTAAATTCGCCATAGTTCATGCAGTTGGAGGTTTCACAGCAAATCTTACTTTAAGCGATTTTTTCGAACCAGATGTCTTATTTGCTGTTAAACATAATAATAAGCCACTGACGCCAGAACATGGTTATCCAGTAAGGCTTGTAGTTCCGAGGCTTTATTTTTGGAAAAGTGCCAAATGGGTCACAGGCTTTGAATTCACGGACAAAGATAGACCAGGATTCTGGGAGTCTCGTGGGTATCACAATCGCGGCGATCCATGGAAAGAAGAAAGATAACAGGCTATGACCTTTTAAAATTCACCTTTTCGAAGCTTTGTCAAAGAGGTCTTATCCTTGAAAAAATCCATGAAATCGAAGGTATATGTGATCAAAACCTCCGACAGAGGAGAGGGTATAAGAGAGTTATTGAAACATTTTAATCTTGCCAGTTTATCCGGTAAAAAAGTTGCCCTAAAGGCCAATTACAACAGTGCCGATCCTTTTCCCGCTTCTACGCACATAGATACTCTTTCAGCCATAGTTGTTGCTCTCAAAGAAAAAGGTGCCAGTTTGGTTATGCCTGAGAGAAGTGGCATGGGAGACACTAAAAGCGTTCTTGAGGATATGGGAGTCATAGAGCTCGCCGAGAAACAAGGATTTGATTTGGTGATACTTGACGATTTAAAGAGCGAAGATTGGATCAAGGAAAATCCAGAAGGAAGTCATTGGAGTAGGGGCTTTCTATTTCCAAAAGTATTCAAGGAAGCTGAAACGATAGTACAAACCTGTTGCCTGAAGACCCATAGATTCGGCGGTCACATTACCATGAGCCTTAAGAACAGCGTTGGCATGGTGGCAAAGTTCGATCCAGATGACGGTTACAACTACATGCGTGAGCTTCACAGCTCCAGGTATCAGAGGTACATGATAGCGGAGATAAACACAGCTTACAAACCCCCATTTGTAATAATGGACGGGATAAAAGGTTTTTCAACAGGAGGTCCTGAGGATGGAACACTGATAGAACCAGGAATTATAATAGCTAGTAATGATAGGGTAGCATTGGATGCAGTAGGAGTAGCTGTTCTCAGGATTTACGGTACCACCAGCAACGTTTCCACGGGTGAGATATTTCAGCAAGAACAATTAGCCAGGGCAACAGAACTGGGTTTAGGATCTTCAAGACCAGACGAAATAGAAGTCATTCCTGTCAACGATGAGGCGCAGGATATATGCTCTCAGATAGAAGAAAAGCTCAAAGAAAAGTTTTAATTTTTTTAGGAGAAAATAACTTCCTAGCTTTTAAAGCGATTGGATGAGATTCCAATGCCTCCATATTCTGACGATTTTGGACCCTTTGGAGGACGTATTTGGCTGAATGCCGCCAGCATTGGGGCTATGCCAAAGGTAGCAATTGAAGCTGCACATGAGGCCATTTCATGGAATGTTACACCCTCTCACCTATCAGAGGAAATTTTCCATGATGTACCGTTAAAACTGAAGGAGGCTCTAGGACGTCTTATCGGTACACCGGCTCAGGAAATTATTTTGGGCAATAGCGCTTCCTATGGGCTGCATCTATGGGCCAATGGTCTACCTTTCAATCGTGGTGATGAAATTCTTCTGGTTAAAGGCGATTTTCCCGCAACGATACTACCCTGGCTTGGTCTACGAAAACAAGGTATTATTGTAAAGGAGATTCAACCTAAGGGTCCGGTGCTTCACGTTGATGATGTAAAAGCTCATCTGACAGATTCCACGAAGGTGCTGTGTGCGACCTGGGTGGACTCCTTTACTGGTTTTGCTCTCGATGTGAAGGCAATTGGAAATTTTTGCCGTGATAATGGAGTATGGTTTCTTCTTAATGGCACGCAAGCCCTTGGAACACGTCCATTAAATGTTTCTAAGATGCCCGTTGACGGTGTTACCAGTTGTGGTTATAAATGGCTTTGTGGGCCTTACGGCACGGGTTTTTGCTGGTTGCAACCAGAGCTTCTCGCTGTTCTTGAGTACAATCAGATGTATTGGATCGTGATGAAAGACGACCGAGACTTTGACCAAATCCGCGATTATCAAATTAGGGATGATGTAGGAGCAGAACGATATGATGTTTTTTGCACAGCCAATTTCTTCAACTTCGTCCCCTGGACAAAATCCGTTGAGTACCTGCTCGCTCAAGGCATTACGGAGATTCAACAATTCAACGATAAGCTAGTAGAAAGGTTCCTTCAAGGTCTTGATTCGAACAAATATTCTGTCCTCAGTCCAAAGGAATGTCCAGAGCGAACGGCAATTATAATCGTAAGTCACCGACGCTCGGACCATAATCGCGAAATCTTCCATCTCTTGACAAATAATGGAATTGACCTTGCACTACGCGAAGGTAACCTCCGCTTCTCTCCACATCTCTATAATACATTCGAGGAAATCGAGCAAACCATCTCGATTCTCAATAATTCAAAATAAAGTAAGATAGTGACACTAATAATCATCCGAATCCTCTTTGTTTTGGCATTACTTTTCTTTTTTTTGTTTTCTCCATATCTCCCTGTATATCTCTACCCCTAAATACGCAATAACAAGAATGTCAATAAAGATAAAAGTAGCCCGTGTTTCTGGCGCCCATTCCAATATTTTAAGCTGAAG
>JAEOSI010000109.1 GCA_016840425.1 Candidatus Wukongarchaeum yapensis | reverse complement strand
AAAAGCATTATAGGAAAGGAAGATTTCTTAACTAAGATCAAGGTAAAAACGCCGAAAAGAGAGAAAAAGGAAAGAAAAAAGTTAAAGAAAAGAAAAACGAGAAGACGGAAAATTGATAAAAAAGAAAAGGAATATGAAGAGGAGTGTGAAGAAGAAAATAGAATGAGACGGCTTGAAGATGGATATGAAGGCATGGCGGAATTTTAATAAAGTATTAAATAATATTAATAGCATAATTAAGATCTTAATATATCAAAATTATTTTATGTTTCTAAATGAAAGTATTTTTAAAGTTATAAAATATAAGTAAACGAGGGGTAAGATTAGTAGTTTAAAGGGGTAATTTCTTTAACCTAAAAGAACAATTTTTTAATAATTAAGGCGTGTTGTTTATATTTATTAAGGTTTGATAAATTTGGCCCTTAAATCAGTTGAAGACACAAGGAAAAGAAGCCGAGAACAGGATTTGATTTTAAGCCCTTCCCTTATAAGATCCCTAAGAGAGTTTTTTAAAAGGATGCATTACCTACCATGCCCCTACGCTTTTATTGAAGATTCGAAGAGTATTACATGTTATGTGAGAAAAGTTTCAGAATGTATACCTAAGGTATTAAAGCGGGATGAAGAAGGGGAATTAAACTGTTTTGTGACAGATATGCCTATTGTCATAGAAGATGCACTTTTGGATGCTTTAGAAAGTTTAGTTTGGGAAAACCCGTTGATATTCAGCGAAGGACCTATACCAAACTCGATAAAAAAGA
Source organism: Candidatus Wukongarchaeum yapensis (assembly GCA_016840425.1). Classification (GTDB taxonomy): domain Archaea; phylum Asgardarchaeota; class Wukongarchaeia; order Wukongarchaeales; family Wukongarchaeaceae; genus Wukongarchaeum; species Wukongarchaeum yapensis. The sequence goes on along the minus strand of JAEOSI010000109.1, from coordinate 6,755 downwards.
TTCAAAGACGTAGGGAAGAAGGACTTGAAGAAGAGGCAAAAGGAGAAGAGTTTAAACTTGCAGCCTACATACTACCAAAAGTGTTGGAAAAATTTGGCGAATGCATCGATTGCGCTTACAGAAAAGCGGTTGAAGCAAGAAAAGAAAAGAAATTACTCTAAGGCTAAACTTTAATAAACACTACTTTATAACAAAATTTTTTGATAATAAATTTTTATTCTGACATTTGAGATTAGATGTTGGTGTGTATCTATGGCAATAGAAGAAGAAAAAGATAAAGAATTAGAAGAGAAAATTAAGCAGGTTGTAAAAGAATCCCACGATTGGGAAAAAATTCCTACATCGATAAAAGGCATTTTCTTGGTTAAAGTTCCGGGCAGGGGGGATAAAGGACCAACTGTCCTTATCGAGCTTAATCCCGTAGATGAGAACGGAACTCCTACGAAAAGACGGGGGCTTTACATAAAGAGCTTTAATGAGCTTTTAGAGTTTCAAAAAATGTTAAACAACGAAAAGTTAGAAGAACTAGCAGAAACTATTTCAAAATTATACCCAATAAAAGAGAGAAAAAGGATTTCAAAAACAAAAATTGTAGAAATATAGAGAAGAAATAAAAATAAAGGCTCTAAAAAATCGCTTTTCATTTTAAAAAACTAACTATCTTTTTCTTTTTTATACAAATTTTGGAGCACTTGTGTGGGGGCTAATGTAGCCTTCATCGGTCTTACGAAAACATTAGCTTTAACGATTACGGGGAAAGGTAGGGGGGAAGCGGTGCCAGATAGCATAAATTCATTATCACGTAGACTTGATATTGTTTGTTTTAAGGCGCTAGTGATGTATTCGGATGAGTTTTCAAGCTGATCATGATCTGCCTTGGTTCTAAGTCGGAAGACTGCGACCGTATTACATTGACTTATAGCTGCCTTTGATACATAAGCGGGTCTTTGAGTTATCAAGATGAAGCCGACATTGTAACCGCCCATTTGTGAAAGACCGCTAGCTATCGTGTTATAAACGTTTGTCCCTCGGTTATCCCCATAACTTGGCGCGTTTTTTTCGGCCACGTAGAATTGAGCTTCTTCTAAAAGGTGCATGCAACATATATCATGACCTGAAGTTTTTAAAGCGTGTCTTGAAACATCTTTCACTATTTGAGCCACTGCCATTTGTTGCAGCATGATGTTATTATTTGTGCTTAGGTTTACTATTACTACTAAGTGTTTTTTTATGAGTTCTATTATGTTTTCCCGCTTGGGGTCAAAAAATTTTAAAAGTTTTAGTCTTCTTTGGAATCTTGCTCGGCGGACATGGTTTCGGGCAATTTCTTTGGAGTTAGAACTTGGAGTACGATAAGTTGAAATGATTTCTAGCAGTTCCTTAGGGCATAGCCATCCTATTTTTGCTTTACAACTTCCTTCTTTAGTCTTATTGCATTCATCGCAATTAGATCCCCTATTAGGATCTTTTAGTCGTTTCTCAAAAAGCTGAAAGATGGCTTCTGTTATTATTTGGCTCCATTTTAGTTTTAATGGTAAGCCAAGCATTGAGCATAGATTTTCATCAGTAAGAGAGCGAAAATCGAGGAAATGGCGGTAATCTATTATGACTATTTTGTCTTCTGGAATTAGTTTTTTGAGACCTATGTATTCGTTGTTCCGATCATAAACTATGAAACGCATAGGGGGGTTGCTTGTAACCCCTGAAAAGATGAGGTTTAAGGCAAAAGTGCTTTTCCCACTCCTAGTCATCCCCGTGATGAGTAAATGACCTTTAATCAAGTTATTCATTTCTAAGAATATATCTTGATTTGCATGAGCATCTTTCCCAACTATTAATCGACCAGCATCTTCTTGTTGTTGTTTGAAGTTGAAAAACTTGCTGATGAATTTTTCATCGACTTCGAACACAGGGTATAGGGTGGGTATGGGGTCTGAAACAGGTCTGAATTCAGAATAGGAGTCTGAGGAGTGTATATATCCTAATAGTTGGCATTCAAATACTAAGATTTCTTGTTCTCTTCCTCCAAACATCATGCCTGTTTTTGAGAGAAGAAGAGTTACATATCCCCCGTCTTCTGTTTCGGGGTTGATGTATCTGCCGTTTAAAACCCTGCAAAGGACCATGACGGGTTTTCCATCAGCGTTACGTTCATGGGGATGTGGTACTACAACATATTGGTTTTTTGAAACACGTTTTTCTTCCATGACAACAAAGTTGAAAGTTTCAGTACAAGAGTCGGAGAGAACGTATCCTACAACCTCTTTTACTTCTTCCTCCTCTATCATTATGTTGGAAATTACGCTTTTGGAAAAAGCCTTTTTTTTGCCTTTTATTTTTATAGTTCCTGTTTCCATTTGAAAACCCGCCATTTTCTATCTTTTAAGCCTGATAAGCCCAGTTTCGCACGGCTTTAACCCCTCTAATTTTGCGAGAATGCTAAGTTTTAGGTAGAGTTTTGTGTGTAAATTGTGGAGTAATTGGTCTGAAACACAAGTGAGAGCATCAGCTTTTAAGATCGGTACAGGAACGCCTTCATAACTGTCAGAAAAGGCGAAAGTTAAAGTTGCAGCCTGTTTATCATCCACCCAGTAAGGTATTTGTACTCGAATGGGTTCTCTACCAACCACTGTCTTTAAATAAAACTCTTTAAGATACCCTTTCTCTTTGTCGTTAAATCTTATACTAGGCTTTTTCCCGTAAAATTTTTCCCACAAAACATCATATTTTGAGGTTACGGGATGGGAACCAACAAACTTTGGCTTAGTTTTTGTTCCAAGGGGCATTCCTGCCTTTTCTAAAACTACCGAGTCTGGAAAATGATTGCTGAAAAATGAGAACCCTCTGGGACGTTTAATGATGCCGATTATTGGGATCTTTCTCCGTTCACACTCCCTAAAAAGTTCTAAAGCGAAATAAACCGTGCAAAGAAAGTCTATATAATAGTCTCTCTTCTTTTTAATAAGTGCCTGTTCTACAAGGTCTAAATCAATATCTTCAAGAAATAGTTCTTCTTTTTCAGAAGAAGCTTCTTCTCTTGAGGGTAAAAATAATGGGTTTAATAGGAGCCCTCCATCAATAAATAAGATTTGAGGATCTATTCTTATTATTGCCTCAAGGGCTGTAGAGTATAGGTAAGCAAATTCTACTAGAGACAGGTGTCTTCTCGGGCGATCGCAATCACTGCATCTAAACGTCCCGCCCCTGCTCAGAGGTTTTCCTGAGGAAAGAATGGCGATACTTCCATCTCTTTTAGAGATTTGAGAAAGGTAAGCAATACCCGTAGTTGCTCCGAAATAAAAACCTTCAAGAGGAGCTCCATTAGAACCTGCATCCACGCCTACAATAAAGGATTCTTCCTTGATTTCACACGTTTCTGGAATATCTTCTAAAATATTTTCAATGGGAAGGGCTGGCATAGATTTCAGTTCTTCTAGAATAGAATTTGTTTCCATTTCTAGAGAGTTGTTTAAGGTTAGATAAACTTCAGGAAAGACGCTTTTTCCTGCAAACCGATCCAGCTTAACCTGGTTGAAAAATTGTTGACCATTTATTTCAGTTATTATTGCCATTAGAAAGCCTACCTCGATATTTTTTTGCATTTGAATGGGTTAAATGCCTAATGCCCACTAACCCATGCAGATAATGTCTTGTAGAGTTTATATCTTTGAAGACAGCGGGTTTAAAAAATAAAAAAAGTACGAAAAAACGTTATTCAAAAAATACCGCTATCAAAAACTATATTATGCAATATAAAGGAATGAGAAAGGGAAAAACTGAGAATATCGTCTTTTTATCAAAGATTATTAAGGTCCTCTTTAAGCTCTTTTATTTTATCTCGAATTAAAGCTGCTTTTTCAAATTCAAGGTTTTGAGCCGCCAATTTCATCGCTTCTTCAAGCTTAACAATTAAAAGCGATAACTCCGCCTCATCTTCCAAACTTCCCTCAGATTCCCCAAAAGCTTCTACTAAAAGATATTGTACCGAAACATCTAAACCAATACCTTTTCGCGCAGGGGAAACATCGACCTTTTCAGCAACTTTGAAACTTTCAACTACCTCAAGGAGATCTTTGACCTCTTTTTCAACGGTTTTAGGAACTATTCCATGCTTCTCATTATATTCAAGTTGAAGTTTTCTACGCCTGTTTGACTCCTTTATAGCCCAGTTCATACTTTTGGTCATCTCATCAGCATACAAAATAACGTGTCCATTCACGTTTCTAGCCGCACGACCCATGATCTGAATTAGAGAGGTTTCAGACCTTAAAAAGCCCTCTTTATCTGCATCAAGAATGGCTACCAACGAAACTTCAGGCAAATCCAATCCTTCTCTCAATAAGTTAATACCCACAACAGCCTCTATTTTGCCTTCCCGTAACTCTCTTAAAATCTGAATTCTGTCAAGAGCAGTTATTTCAGAATGCAAATACTGAGCTTTTACACCGATATCAAGCAAATATTCTGCAAGATCTTCTGCCATGCGTTTCGTTAACGTCGTAACAAGAGCCCTTTCATTCCGAGAAACCACGTCATTGATCTCCTTAATTAAGTTATCAATTTGATTCTCAACAGGCCTAATCAAGACTTCAGGATCTACCAAACCTGTAGGCCTAATTATTTGTTCGACTACTTGTTCACTATTGCCTAACTCATAAGAAGCAGGTGTCGCTGAAACAAAGATCACAAAAGCTTTATTCATATACTCTTCAAACTCTTCAAAATTTAAAGGACGGTTGTCAAAGGCTGAAGGTAAACGAAAACCATAATCTACTAAATTCTTCTTTCGGGAGTAGTTACCTCCCCACATCCCTCTAAGTTGAGGCAGGGTTTGGTGAGACTCGTCAATAATCATCAAAAAGTCTTCGGGAAAATAGTCAAGGAGTGTGTAAGGCTTTTCTCCGAGCTTTCTTCCGTCCAAGTACCGAGAATAGTTCTCTATTCCTGAACAGTAACCCGTTTCTAATAGCATCTCTATGTCATATCCTACTCTTTCCCTTAACCTTTGAGCTTCAACAAGTTTTCCTTTTTTTTCAAAGAACGGCAGCCTTTCCTCCAACTCTTTTTTAATTTCTTCTACTATTTCCTCAATTTTCACATGGGGGGGTATATGATGTTTTGCAGGATATACTGTGAGACTGGTAAGTTCCTTTAAGGTTTTCCCTTTAAGGGCGTCAAATTCGACTATCCGCTCAACTTCATCCCCAAACAGTTCTATCCTAAAAGCAGTATCTTGGTAAGAAGGCCATATATCTATAGTGTCACCCCTTACACGAAAGTTTCTGCTACTGAATGCATAATCGTTTCGTGAGTATTGCATTTCCACAAGATTATCAAGGATCGTATCCCGGTCAATTAAATCTCCTTTTTTGATATTTAACACGATTTCTTTATAGGTTTCAGAGGAACCGATACCATAAATACAGGAAACGCTTGAAACCACAATAACATCATACCTAGACATTAGGGAGGCGGTTGTTGCGTATCGTAACTTTTCGAGCTCGATGTTGATGTCAACTTCTTTGTCAATGTAGAGGTCGCGAGTAGGTACATAGGCTTCTGGCTGGAAATAGTCAAAATAAGATACAAAGAATTCAGCAGCGTTTTCTGGGAAGAATGATTTAAATTCGCTGCAGAGTTGGGCGGCCAAGGTTTTGTTATGGCTGATCACCAAAGTGGGTTTTTGGAGGGCTTCTATAACTTTTGCTATGGTGAAGGTTTTGCCAGAACCTGTAACTCCTAATAAAACTTGTTTTCTAAGCCCTTTTTTGGTTCCATCTACTAGCTTTTTGATGGCTTGCGGTTGGTCGCCTTTTGGTTTAAAACGTGAAATAAGCCTGAAGTTTTCATCCAGTTTCTTCTTATATTCTTGCATTTATATTCCTTCTTGAGAGATAATAACGGTCAAATCAATTATTTAAACATACTAGAAAAAGTAAATAGGAGTCAGATCTTTTTAGAATATGAGGGGTTATTAAATAGGGGGGGATACTCTCTTTTGTTTTGAAGGAAACATGCTATTTAGCTTGAAATAAACTAATTCTTTACCGATGAAGGGGGTTTTTTATTAGGTAAAAGATTATTTTTATGCTTTTTTTAGGGGTTTTTGTCTTTTTTCCTTTGTATCTTCTTTTTCTTCATGTATTTGAAGGGGGAGGCATTTAGTTCTGCGAACTTTAAATCTTTTATCAAAGGTTGCGATAAGGACGCGAGGAGGATTGCCGTGAAGGGTAGCTAGCATAAACATTTGCTTGTCTTTGATATTTGGATCGTCATCGTCAAAAATGAAACTTGCTTCAGCTTTACAAGTGAGACATGGCAACTTTATTTTGTGTATCGTCATCAAACTTTTCCTCCTTTAAAAAGAAGTATCAATGTGAACACTTGAGAGGGTGTTTTTTAAATTAAAGGCTGCCAAAGGAGATAAAACGAAAACTACTTACTTAAAGGAACAACAAGTATTAATATTCTCTAAACTAAATTTATAATATGTTCTTTTAAACGTAACCCCGCCTTAATCTTTTATTTGACCTTTTTACCTCGAAATTTTTAGGATTTCAGGACGGGAAAAATGAATAGTAAGTTTTCCAAGTCCAAGATTTTAAGGTGGATTTTTTATGGGTAGTGCTTTTATTTACAAGGTAGTACTTGCCGGAGATGGAGGAGTAGGAAAAACCACATTAACCCAGAGATATTTAAGCGGGGTATTCTTTGAAGATACGCGGATGACCATTGGTGTAGGTTTTCATATTCAT
>JAEOSI010000108.1 GCA_016840425.1 Candidatus Wukongarchaeum yapensis | reverse complement strand
CAAAATAAGGCGGATCAAAGGAGAGAAAAGTCGCCCAAGACAACGTGATAATGTTGCTTTTACCCTCTTCATCCAAACAAGTCACAAGCGTAACCTTAGAAGGATAAGTACAAAAATGCGAACGAGGATCCAACTCAACTTTTACCATAAAACTTTGCCTCCTAAAAACTCATTAAATGTTTACAAAGTTCCCTTTTTTTTACTCTTTAAGTATTTCTGAGATTCTTTATAAAGAACCTTTGGTGGCTTTAGTTGTTTGTTTTACTTTCTCTTTCCCGTGAAAAACTTTTAGGGGGCGGAAATTTAGACTTGCAAATCTACCTTTTCATTCCTTAATATTTTGAAAAGTTCGGCCGTTAGACTTTTCTTTTGATTCTGAACTCGCAGTAGGGCTTAGGGCTCCTCCTTTGTAAGCATTTTTGTGGAGTCAGAGTGCTCTTAATCTGGATCTATGTCTTCAACAGTATCCCCTTTAACCTCTGAAAATATATCACAGTCTTTCGGATCGAGGAATTCCGCCCGTGGGCAATCTTTGATCTGAAAAATAGTCTCATTATCGGTCTTTTTCATAATCTTTGATTTTATCTCAAATATCTTATGAATAACAGCATACGAAAGCACATCATCATCATCTATACTCTTAAGAAGTCCGAGCTCCTTTCTTATCCTGGGTGCAACATATCCTTCCAAACTGGCATGCAGCTTTTTTTAAGACATTGAGAAGCTCTTGTTGCTCTTAACTCTATACAAGTAAATTCCAAATGTTTTGGGTCCATCCTCCAACCGCGCAAACTGCCTCATTCTACCTTTTTCCTTTGGGAAAAAGCCTTAATTTTACTAGGGATTTTTTAACCCCAATATACTTCCTCCCGCATTTTATTTACTTTCAAACAATTCTAATTAAGTATATTTCAATTTTTTTTATTAACGTAGAATTAAATAAAGAATAAATAAATTTAAAAGGTAGCGGGAAAATTTTTGAAACTTGTTTCTTGGTGGTTTGATATGTTACTTGGTGCTCATGTTTCTATCGTAGGTGGTCTTGATAAGGCAATAGCTCGGGGGGAGAAGATTGGCTGTGACTCTATTCAAATTTTTACAAAGAGTCAACGACAGTGGAGCGCTAAAAAAATTGATGAAGGTCAGGTAAAACGGTTTAAAGAAGCTCTCTCAAATTCAAGAATTCAGGCTGCAGTAGTCCATGCAGCTTACCTCATTAATCTCGGTAGCCCGAAAAAGGATATCCTTGAAAAGTCTCGGAAAGCTTTTCTTGAAGAGATGGATCGAGCTGAAACCTTAGGCATCCCATACCTCATTTTCCATCCAGGAGCCCACTTAGACTCCGGAGAGAAAAGGGGCATCGAGCTGATAGCAGAAGGACTTAACATCTCCCTCTCTGCACGACGAGAATATAAGGTGATGCCCCTCCTTGAAACCACAGCAGGCCAAGGCACAAATTTAGGTTATAAGTTTGAGCAACTTGCGGTAATAAGAGATCTTTTAGAGGAGAAAGAGAGGGTAGGTGTTTGCCTTGACACTTCCCACATCTTTGCCGCAGGATATGATATAAGAATAAAAGACGCTTATGAAAAGACCATGGAAACCTTTGACGAAGTCATTAGCTTACCCTTACTAAAAGCGGTTCATATAAACGATTCAAAAGTGGATCTAGGAAAACGTGTTGACAGGCATGAACATATAGGGAAGGGAAAAATAGGCCTTGAAGCCTTCCGCCTCCTTGTAAACGATGAACGCCTGAAAAGCATCCCAGGCTGCTTAGAAACCCCTGGAAGCGAAGAAGATTTCAAAAACAACCTACAAACTCTCAGAAACCTCCTCAAAAAATAAACCGGAAAAACGTATAAATAAAAATTTTTTAATTAAAAATTAGATGTTTTTATTTTGAGGGGTTGAATGAGCTGGGAGACTATCATTTCTTCTTCAAAGTCAAAGACCTTTGAAAATTTAAACAATAAAAATAAATTTAAAGCTGAGAAAAATATGGTAATGTTGATATATGAGTGAAAGTTTTCTTTTATCAGTCAAATATTTTTGTCCTTCATATATTGTAGGGGTTTTCTTTTTGAGGGGGAACTGGCGGCAAAGAAGTAATGTTGCAAAATGGAGGCCTTTTTCAAGTGGTAAAAGAAGCTCAATTACGGGTAGCTGAAGCAAAACAAAGAGACGTTGGTAGAGGAAAAATCCGACTCGATAGCTTATCCATGCGAACTATAGGTGTTACAACGGGAGATGTTGTCGAAATCAGAGGGAAAAAAGTCACCGCGGCCATCGCTTGGCCTGCTTACCCTGAAGATCAAGGAGGCGGTATTTGCAGGATGGATGGCATAATAAGACGCAACGCCGGTGTATCCCTCGGGGACAAGATTTTCGTAAGAAAAGCTGACGTAAAAGCCGCTCAAAACGTCACCCTCGCTCCAAGCCAATACTCAGTATCTATAGACCTTGGCTTTGAAAATTTTGTGAAACGCAAACTTTTAGGCTTTCCGGTAACCCGAGCCGACCAAGTCCTCATACCCATCCTAGGCAGGGCTATACCCTTCGTGGTTACCGCAGGATTCCCAAGGGGAATAATCTTAATAACCGAAACAACCCAGCTAAAAGTCACAGACAAACCTGTGCCAGAGGCGGGTGTAAAGGCAACTCGCGTAACTTACGAAGACATAGGAGGTCTTGACGAAGAAATACAGAGAGTAAGGGAGATGATTGAGCTACCCTTGCGCCACCCAGAGCTCTTCACAAGGCTTGGAATCGAGCCTCCAAAAGGCGTCCTCCTCCACGGTCCTCCTGGTTGCGGTAAAACCCTCATAGCTAAAGCTGTGGCCAATGAGAGTGAAGCCCACTTCATATCCATAAACGGGCCAGAAATTATGAGCAAGTTTTACGGCGAATCAGAACAACGTCTCAGGCAAATCTTTAAAGAAGCTGAAGAAAACTCTCCAACCATAATCTTCATAGACGAAATAGACGCCATAGCTCCAAAAAGAGAAGAAGTTACGGGAGAGGTGGAAAGAAGAGTTGTAGCCCAACTTCTCGCCCTGATGGACGGTTTAGTTTCAAGAAAACAAGTCATAGTAATCGGGGCAACTAACCGCCCAAACGCCGTAGACCCCGCATTAAGACGTCCTGGCCGTTTTGACAGAGAGATAGAGATTGGGGTGCCCGACAGAACAGGCCGTTTAGAGATCGTTCACATCCACACAAGGGGTATGCCCCTATCAAAAGACGTAGACCTAGAAAAAGTCTCAGACCTGTGCCACGGTTTCGTAGGAGCGGATATAGCGGCCTTAGCGCGGGAAGCCGCAATGAAAGCCCTTAGAAGATACCTCCCAGAGATAAACCTTGAAGATGAAGTAATATCCCAAGAAATTCTTGAAAAAATGGAGGTAAACATGGAGGACTTCCTCGGCGCGATGCATGAGGTTCAACCTTCAGCCATAAGGGAGGTCCTCATAGAGATACCATCAGTAACATGGGAAGACATAGGAGGATTAGAAGAAGCAAAACAACGACTAAAAGAGGCTATAGAGTGGCCTCTGAATCATAGGGAAGCTTTTACAAGGCTTGGAATCGAGCCTCCGAAGGGTGTCCTCCTTTACGGTCCTCCTGGTTGCGGTAAAACCCTCCTTGCTAAAGCTGTGGCCCATGAGAGTGAAGCAAACTTTATTGCAGTAAAAGGCCCTGAGGTCCTTTCAAAATGGGTGGGCGAGTCAGAGAAAGCGATAAGAGAGGTCTTCAGAAAGGCGAGAACAGCCGCTCCGTGTATCATATTCTTCGATGAAATTGACGCCATAGCTCCCCAAAGAGGTAGCGATTTCGGAGATTCAAGGGTTACCGAAAGAGTGATAAGCCAACTCCTCACCGAGCTTGACGGTGTTGAAATTCTCAGAGACGTAATAGTGCTTGCTGCGACCAACGTACCATGGCTCGTCGACAGAGCCCTACTACGCCATGGAAGAATAGACCGATTCATCCGCGTGAAAGCCCTAGAGCTCCAAGGACAGCTTGAAATCCTTAAAATATACACGCAAAAAATGCCTCTTGCAGAAGATGTCGACATAGAAAAAATAGCGATGCAGAGCGAAGGATTCTCAGGAGCAGACCTTGAAGCCATCGTGAAAGAGGCAGGAATTCTCGCCCTAAGGGAAGACATAAACATTAAAGAGGTGCGAATGGAACACTTCGCAGAATCAATGAAGTACGTGCATTCATCAATAACTGAAGAGATTGAGAAACGATACGAAGATTTCGAAGAGTCTTCAAAACGAAAAATTGTACCTATACAGCTAGGATACACCAAGAGTTATATCTAAAGCTTAAAAAACATTAAATAATAAAAAAGTAAAAAACAAAGATGGCAAGAAAGAGGGCTGGCGATAAACTATTACCTCCCTCTTTTATAAATACCTAATAAATTCCATAAATGGTTATGTTTTTAGTTATTCATCTTTTCTCCCTCTATAATTCTTCCTTTGAAACTTTTAAATTTTAAAAACTGGAGAATTAACCCCTAAATAGATTAAGTAAAAGGAAAAGGGAGACCTTTAAACAAACCGTTATATAGACAAATTAACTAAGATCGGTGGTGATAAATCTTTGCCCACTTGGCGTGAGACTCCACTAAGACAGGAATTATTAGACGTTTTACAGGAAAGACGTGGAGCTATGAGAGAGAACGATCTCGTAAGGGTCCTTACAAGCAGAAATAAAGAGATCAGTGAAGCCGATATAAATGCTACTCTCCTATCCTTAGAGATCGAGGGAAAAATACACGTGGAATACATGAGTAAAAACGAAAGAAAAATCGAGATCCTTGAAAAAGCCGAACTCCTACAAATAGGAGAAGATTAAAAAATTTGGAGTCAGATTTTTTCCCTTACCCACTTGCTACTTTTATGTATACAGTCTAATTTTTTTTCCATTGAAAAACAAAGTTAAATCCATTAACAGTTTACATTTTTCTACGCTTGATGGTTAACAAACTATTAAATAATAAACATTTTATATTTATTATTCTTTTTCTGCCGTGCTGAAAATTAAAGAAGGTGAAAAAGCCATGAAACCAGAAGATAAACTACCCGGAGATTTGGTCGAGTTTATGGGTACTGAATGTACTATATGTGAGCAGATGGAGCCTTTGGTTCAAAGATTAATGGCAGAAGAAGGTGTTGAGATTCATAAGTTAGAAATATGGCATAACCAGGAAAACGCCAATTTATTCATGGAAATTGATCAAGGCAATTGTGGTGGAGTACCGTTTTTCTATAACAGAAAAACAGGTAAATGGGTTTGCGGTAAAACCAGTTACGAGAAATTCAAAAAGTGGGCCTTAGAAGAAAAAGAATAAAATCATTCCTACAATGGCTTTACTTTTTCTAAAGTTTTGAGTAAACTCTTAGATGTAACTTATAAGTAACATATTTTTTGAGGTGGTTTAAATTTGGACATAATAGGTGTTTTTGATCCTCTTAAAGAGGAAATGTTTCAGATTCTAGACAAAGACGGTAACGTTGTTAAAGAGGAATTCGAGCCTAAATTGACCGATGAAGAATTAAAGAAAATTTACAAATATATGGTTCTTACAAGAGTTGCCGATGATAAAGCCTTCAAACTACAACGCCAAGGAAGGATGGGAACATACGCACAATCAAAAGGGCAAGAAGCAACACAAATAGGGATAGCTCAAGCCATGGAAAAAGAAGACTGGTTCTTTCCATATTTCCGCGACCTCGGTATACACCTTATGAGAGGATGGCCTTTAAACGATTTCTATTTATATTGGATCGGAAATGAACGGGGTCAAAGGCTTCCTGATGATGTTAACAATTTCACCATATCGGTTCCTGTTGGCACTCAGATTCCTCATGCTGTCGGTGCTGCTTGGGCGGCTAAGATAAAGGGTGATAAGATCGCTGTCCTGACCACATTTGGGGACGGCGGTACTTCTGAGGGTGACTTCCATGAGGGATTAAACTTTGCTGGAGTTTTCCAACTGCCAATTGTTTTCGTTTGTCAAAACAATCAGTATGCTATCTCTGTCCCTAGGAAAAAGCAGTCAGCTTCAAAGACCCTTGCTCAAAAAGCGATAGCTTATGGTTTCGATGGAATATTAGTAGATGGAAATGATGTTCTCGCAGTCTATGTAGTGGTTAAAGAGGCTCTGGACAAGGCTAGAAACGGCGGAGAACCTACGTTAATAGAATCATACACCTACAGAATGACCGATCATACGACTTCAGATGATGCGTCAAGATATCGCTCTGAGGAAGAAATAAAAGAATGGGAAGAAAAGGATCCCATAAAAAGATTCAAGCTATACCTTAAGAATAAGGGGATTTGGGACGAAAAGTTCGAAGAAGAAGTGCAAAAAGAAGTTACTGAACTTGTGGATAAAGCGGTCAAGGATGCAGAAGCGGTGCCAATACCAGAACCAGAAGAGATTTTCAAATACAATTATGCAGAAATGCCTTGGAACCTTGAGGAACAGCTTGAAGATTTAAAGGAATTTTTGAAGGAGGAGGAATAACAGTGGCAAAGTTAACCATTGTAGAGGCAATAAATCTGGCTTTAAGGGAAGAAATGGAAAGAGACGAGCGCGTAGTTATCTTAGGTGAAGATGTTGGGAGAGACGGAGGCGTTTTCAGGGTAACTGACGGACTTTATGAAAAGTTTGGAGAAAACAGGGTCATAGATACCCCCCTCGCAGAGTCAGGGATCGTGGGCACCGCTATAGGCATGGCAGTTTACGGTCTAAGACCCATTGCCGAGATCCAATTCATGGGTTTCGTGCCTCTGGCTTACCATCAGATAATCGTTCATGTCGCTAGGATAAGGAACCGGTCAAGAGGAAAGTATACCGTGCCTCTGGTTGTACGTATGCCATACTGTGGAGGAATAAAAGCCTTAGAACATCACTCTGAAAGTATAGAAGCATTATTCGTCCATATTCCCGGCCTGAAAACAGTTATTCCTGCATCTCCCTACGATTCTAAAGGACTTTTACTCTCTTCGATAAGAGACCCTGATCCTGTGATATTCTTAGAGCCAAAAAGAATATACAGAGCTATAAGAGAAGAAGTTCCTGAAGAGGATTATACAGTACCCCTCGGAAAGGCCAAACTAGTTCAAGAAGGAGATGATGTCACCCTAATCGCTTGGGGTGCTATGGTACGAACATGTCAAAGAGCTGCAGATCTAGCTCAAGAAAAGAACATAAGCGCGGAAGTCATAGATCTCCGAACAGTGCAGCCCATGGATGCAGAAGCTATAGTAAAATCGGTTGAAAAAACCGGTAGAGCCGTAGTGGTTCACGAAGCTCCAAAAACCCTCGGTGTTGGGGCAGAAATCGTAGCCTTAATAAACGAAAAAGCTTTATTGTCCCTAGAAGCCCCCGTAGAAAGAGTAACTGGTTTTGATATCACTGTTCCATTACCGAAAACTGAACACTGGTACATTCCGAGCGAGCAGAGAGTTTTGAGGGGAATCCAAAAAGTGGTGAGTTTTT
>JAEOSI010000107.1 GCA_016840425.1 Candidatus Wukongarchaeum yapensis | reverse complement strand
GGATTTAACAGTTTTTCGGGGGTTTTTATGGTGGAAAGAGTCTTAATTATAGAGAATCTTGAGCTTGAAAAGCTATTTTCCCTCCTTAGGGGAGAGGTTAGGAAAGATAGGAAAATAGTTGTGCCAAGAGTTTTGAAAGAGTTTGGTGAAAAAGAGGCTGAAGGTGTTTTTTGGAAAAGTGATGAGAGGAGGGTGGTTGAATCTGATAGGGTGCAATTTTCAGTAGCGTGTAGAGAGAATTCTAAGGGGGAGAAACCGCATTATCATAAACATCAGTTAGAGATATATTTTAGTAGATTTCCGTTCCAAATTTTTTTAAAAAATGTTGAAGGAAAAGGGAAATTTAAGCTTTATAAAGTGAAAAGTGGGGGAAGGATGTTTATTCCTCCCAATGTGTGCCATTTTATTCAATATGAGGGTGATATAGAGGTTCTTCAAATAGTTGTTGGAGATATCAGGAGGGAAGAGATTGAAAAGGATAAGTTTTCATGCGACCAATGCCCCTTTAGAGAGGGGTGTGAAAAACCGTTTTAGGTGCTTTAAATTATTTTATTTGGTGAAATAGTTTTTGAAGTTTTCATGTTTATTTTTTTAGAAACATGCTCTGTACACTATTTGTTTTTGTTAAAGAAAGTTTTAAATAAGAGGGTTTGGGAGAAATGTTGAATCGTTACCCTTTAAGAGGGTTTGTACTTTCTGTTTGGCTTATTTTTTAAGGAGGATGGTTTTGGTGCCTATACCTAAAGAAGTTATGGATCTATTGAAACCTGGAGAAGAGCAGATGGAAGTTGTTAAAGTTTTGGCCACAGCAGATGAAAAAGGAGTGCCTCACGCGATAATTTTGGGATCTCTTATGGCTATAGATGAGGAAACCCTTGCTTTTGCGCTTGTGTGGGCTGGAACCACGCAAAAAAACCTTGAAACAACTAAAGAAGCGTGCGTAATCGTTTATAAACACCCAATGACTGCATACAGAATTCAGGGTTTCTTTGAGGAAATTGTAACCTCCGGCGGTTTATTTGATAGATTTGTAGATGAGCTTAAAAAATATAATCTGGAGTGCAGAGGCGTCATAAAAATTAAAGTTGGTGAAATATATACGGCTGGACCTCCAGCTCCAGGTCAAAAAATAGCCTGTTAATAGTGGTAAGAACATCCAGGCAGAAATCCTCTTTTTTTGTTTTTTTACAAGAATATTAGGATTATAGGCAAGTTAAACTTATTTTAAAACTAGGATGTTTTTCAGGTTAAAATCTTCGTTCAAAAATACCTCTAAGCACTAATAAAAGGCCTTTAGGACTCTAAAGGTCTAAAAATTTTTATTTTGATCCTTTTTCTTAATTTTTTAGGCGAAATCACGGTTATTTCCGCTTTTAAGCTTTTTCTATTTTCAACTATTAGGAGAAATAACTGGCATTAAAAAGAGAGTGACACCGTAAAATTTTTATTCTATTCTTTTAATAAACGCTAAATTTTTTATTATTACGTTAGGGAGAAACATTTTAGAGAGAGTTTATACAACTATATAAAATAACCTAAGGATGTAAGCTAGATCGCATAGAACCACAATGTTTATAGGGTTATGAAAATGAGAGATGATCGCTTGACGATGGCTATTTTTAGGGATCTTTGTCCTTCTTGTGGGGGAGATACTAATAGCTGGTGTTTGAGGCAGAAACGTCCGTGTTTAAAATGTCTTCATCCTTTGCAGGATATAAATTCGTTTTTAGAGGAAGGAAACTTTGAGCTTTTGGGGGAGTATGGGGATAAAAAGTTGTTAGAGATGGAAGCTGAAACCTTTAACAAGCTTTTTAGTGAGTTTGTAGGTGGTGACTTGTGGAGTGCTCAAAGGGCGTGGTTTAAGAGGGCGTGGTTGGGTAGGAGTTTTGCCATTACTGCGCCTACGGGTCTTGGAAAAACTGTTTTTAGCGTTGCTTTAAGCCTTTTTTTAGCTGAGAGAGACGCTAAAACTTACATAATACTTCCCACTACGACTTTAGTTCAACAAGTTGGAGAGAAACTGCAGACATATATTGAAAGGGAAGAATCCTCGATTAAAGTAGCATGGTTCCATTCAAGTCTTCCTTCCAAGAAAAGGCGGGCTTTTATTGAGGCTTTAGAGGAGGGTGATTTTGACATTCTTATAACTACTTCAAAGTTCCTTAGCACACATCTTAATGATGTTAAAAAGGCAGTGGATCGTTTTGATTTGGTGATAGTTGATGATGTTGATGCGCTTTTAAAGGCTTCTAAGAACATTGATCGGGTTCTTTTATTGTTAGGATTTAATGAAGAGATAGTTCTTAAGGCTTGGGAGCTTACTAAATCGAGGAGGAATGTCTATACTTCGAGAAGTAAAAAGTTGCGAGAGTTGGTTGAGGAGCTTGAGCAGGAGATAGATGAATATAAAGCGATGCACTCTATTGGGCAACTAATTGTTTCGAGTGCTACTGGTAGAGTTAGGGGTAGGAGGGTTAGATTATTCAGGGAGCTTTTAAATTTTGAAATAGGGTCTGTTCGCGATGTTTTTAGAAATGTCGAGGATACTTATATTTTCCCGAAGCATGGCGATGTTGTTTCTGAGGTAGTGAGGGTTGTCGAAAAATTGGGGGAAGGTGGGCTTATTTTTGTTCCTGTGGGAGAAATGGATCTGGCTTATAGGATTGTGGAAGAGCTTAGGAAGGTGAATGTTTCTGCAGAGGCTGTGGTTTCGGAGAAAGGGCGCAAGACAAAAAAGGTTCAGGCTTTTGCTTCTGGGGAGGTCGATGTTTTAGTCGGGAGTGCTACAACTTATGGTCTCCTTGTGAGGGGATTGGACTACCCTGAAAGGATTCGTTATGCGGTTTTTGCGGGTATTCCGAAGTATAAGTACGAGTTGATGGTGCCTACAAATCCTTTTCACGCTATTTCTCTTTTGACTACTTTTGAGGAGGTTATTGAATCTGAAGAAAAGAAGAGTTGGATAGGGCAACTTATACGGAAAATGAAAAAGAGTTTTAGGGGCACTAGCGGGTTGATGGCGCGATCTGTTGAGGAAGCTTTGGTCAAGGGAGAGAGGTATGAGAAGGGGAGGTTGGCGTTTTTACAAGGGCTTCTCGAAGAAGCAAGGAAGATGATTTCAGAACTTTTAAGGGATGAAGAGCTTATCAAAAGCTTGAAGAAGTCTAAACATATAGCTTTGTTAGAGGAGAGAGAGAAGAATTATGTTTTAGTTCCTGATGTGAATACTTATATTCAAGGATCTGGACGCACTTCTAGGCTTTTTCTTGGAGGGGTTACTAAGGGACTTTCTGTGGTTGTGATAGATTATTCAAAGCTTTTTAGGAACCTGATGAGGCGAACTGAGTGGCTTTTAGAAAGTAGTTGGCAGAACTTTGGTGTGATAGATCTTCAAGGCTTATTTTCACGGATTGAGGAGGATAGAAGTCTTGTTTTAGCAACTCGGAGGGGAAAATTTGGGGGGAGAGAGGTCATGCTTAAAACCTGTCTTTTTATCGTTGAATCTCCAAGCAAAGCAAAAAGTATTGCTTACTATTTTGGAAGACCTTCTAGAAGGATTATGGGATCGGTTTATTGTTATGAAGTGCTTGCAGGGAAATACCTTATGACGATTACTGCCACGGTGGGTCATGTTGTTGACCTGATAACTAAGGGTTCTAAAACAGTTTTGGATGAAGACTATGATGGACAGGAAGTCAAAACAATGGAAAAAATTGGGGAGGATAAGGGAGACTGGTCGTGGGAATCTGAGGATTTTCTGAGGATTATGATGGATATTGATGGACATTTTCATGGGGTTAAGGTTTACCCTGATGAAAATATTTTTCTGCCCATTTATGGTGAAATAAAGGTTTGTAGGCGTTGTAATTCCAGCTGGACTTCTTCAGATAATGAGTGCCCAACTTGTGGCAGTTCTTTTTACAATACTAAGCTTGACGTAATAAGGTCTTTACAACAACTTGCTTTAGAAGTGGATGAGGTAGTGATTGGTACGGATCCTGACACGGAAGGTGAAAAGATTGGTTGGGATATAGCGACGGCTGTTTATCCCTATGCTAATAGTGTTAAGAGGGCAGAATTTAGGGAAGTCACGCGAAGGGCCATCCTTGAAGCTTTAGAGAATCTAAGGGATTTTGATGAAAAACTTGTCCAAGCCCAGATTGTTAGGAGGATTGAGGATAGGTGGCTGGGGTTTGAACTTTCGAGGAAGGTTTGGGAAAAATTTGGAAGCCAATATTTATCAGCAGGTAGGGTGCAAACCCCCGTCTTAGGGTGGATTGTTGAATTAGCGAAGAAATATGCGAAAAGGATAGAAACTTCCTTAGTAACTTTGGATAACGATATTAAACTTCAATTGGATGGTAAAGTAGAAGCAGAAGAAGTGTATGTGGGAGAAGTGGAGTGTGAGGAGGTCGAGGTTTCTCCTCCACCACCTTTCACCACAGATTCCTTGCTTTTAATGGCTTCTAAGGTGCTTAGGTTGACTACCGATCAAACAATGAAGGCTTCCCAAGATCTTTTTGAAGCGGGACTTATAACTTACCATAGAACTGATTCTATAAGGGTTTCGAGTAAAGGCATCAACGTTGCGAAGGAATATATAGAAACAAAGTTTGGAAAGGAAAGGTTTCAGGGTAGGTCTTGGGGTACTGGTGGTGCTCATGAGTGTATTCGCCCGACAAAATCTATGGATTCGGATGAATTAAGCAGATTAATAAGAAATGGTGAACTTGAACTTGTGAAAAGGCTGACTAGTAGGCATTATAGGGTGTATGATTTAATATCAAGGAGGTTTTTTGCTTCTCAGATGAAGCCTGCAAAGGTTCTTAAACAGGCGGCGAAGCTTAGAATAGGGGATATAGAGGTGGATTATGAGGGAGTTTTAGAGGAGATTGATAAGGGCTGGCTTGAGGTACAGCCTTTTTGGCGTCCTTTTGTACCGAAATTTAGCAAGGGTCAAAGGATTAAGGTTAAGGAGGGAGGAATAGAATTGATAAAGAGGCCAGGAACCCGGATGCCTACTCAAGGCGAGCTTGTTGCCATGATGAAGGAGAAGGGTATAGGGCGTCCTTCGACTTATGCTAACGTAATTAGAAACCTTTTGCGTCGTCGTTATTTTTGGGAAAGTTTAAAATCTCGTAAATTGGTTCCGACAAAGTTGGGGCGTCAGGTTTACGAGTATCTTTCCTCGTTAAATGTTGTTAGGGAATGTATATCCGAGGAGAGGACGAGGTATTTACAGACGAAAATGGACGCTATAGCGGAGGGGAGAATAGATTATATAGAGGTTTTATCTGATCTTTTTGCGGAAGTTCAGAAAATCAAGGGTTTAACACTTAAACAGAGGCTATTTAAATAGGGAGAGTGCCGTTAAAATTAACGGATTTTTAGAAGATTTTGTTCTATTGAGGTTTAAGGGGCTTGTTTTAGTTTGAAGCCTGTAATAGCTTCTAATGTGCCTAGCGAGCTTATAAGAGCTTATGTTAAGAAAGGCTATTGGTTTGTCGGGAAACATTCTGGGTTGAAGCCTTGTAGGTGGCTTAGTGAGAAGATTTGGACGGGTAGGAGATCTTGTTATAAAGAAAGATTTTACGGAATAGGATCTCATCAATGTATCCAGTGTACGCCTGCTCTTTTTTGGTGTACTCAGAGGTGTAGGTTCTGTTGGCGGGTGGAGCCTTCTGATCTTGGGATTTATCAGGATTTATCCACAATGGATAATTTTGACATAGATGATCCGAAAGAGTTGGCTGATAAGCTTATTGAGAAGCAGGAGGAAGTTATCCTTAGAAAATTCAGTTTAAAGAAACTGAGGAAGAATTACGAGCTTATGGTGGATATAGTTGACCTTTTATTGAAAAGAGAGATAACCTTTTATTCTTTAGTGGAACGTTTTGGCGTTAGTGTTAGGAAGGTAAGAAAGGCAATAGTGCTTTTGAATGAGGCTGACGTGATACAGAGAAAGAAGCCTGATAACAGGGTTGTTTTAAGGGAAAGTTTTAGGGAGATGGATAGGGGTGAAGGTGAAAGGATTGTTGAGGAAAATGTGGGATCTTGGAATGATATTGAAAGATGTTTTCTTGAGGCTTTAAAACCGAAACATGCAGCTATATCCTTGGCCGGAGAACCTACTTTGTATCCAGGTATTGGAGGACTTATAGAGGCATTTCATATGAGAGGCTTGTCCACTTTTCTTGTTACTAATGGCACTAATCCTCAAGTGCTTAATAGTTTAGACGAGGAACCAACACAACTTTATTTGACCTTGGCGGCTCCTAATTATGAGACTTATAGGAGGGTTTGTAGACCTGTTATTAAAGATGGATGGGGGAGGCTTCAAGAAACTATTGAAACACTTAAAACACATAGTTGTAGGAAGTGTATCCGAATAACCGCTGTAAAGCGTATGAATCTTCATGACCTGGACGGTTATGGTAGGCTGATTAAAAAAGCTGAGCCTGATTTCTTTGAAGTTAAAGGTTTTACATACGTTGGGGCAGCTCAAGAGAGATTACAGAAAAAACATATGAAGGAAGGAATGACAAAGTTACAGATAAGGCATCATTTTGAGCCTACTCATGAAGAGATTAGAGAGTTTGCTGAAAAAATAGGGGATATAGCAGGTTATCCTGTCGTGAATGAAGTCCCAGTTTCACGGGCTGTTTTGCTCTCAAACTGGCCTAAAAAAGGCTTAAAACTCAAAATTGAAACATAAAACTGGATCATCTCCTTTAAGATGTATGGCTTTTTTAAAAAATTTAAAGGAAATAAAATCGTTTTTATGGAGGGAAATACTTTTTTTATTTGAAAACGTTAAATAATTTAATTAGTTTAAAGGAAAAGGGTAAGGAGGACAAGTAAGATAAATAAGGGTTATTTTTAGGAGGCTTATGGTTTGCAGGAAAATGATCTTTTGGAGTTTGAGAGCGGACTTCTTTTGTATAAAGATCTTCTTTCTAGGCTTTTCAATGCGATCTACTCGGAGGAAGATGGGGGATTCTTTAACACGTATATTCAACATATAGGCAAGCTTGATAGGATGCTTGATACGTTACACACGATAGAAAACATTATAGTGCTTAAAAAAAGCACTCTTAGGACTTTTAAAGCCCTTTTTTCAGGATTAGAAAAGACAAAGAAAAGTACTAAGGCTGTCGATGATTTTAGAAGGGTTTTGAAGATGTTTGTTATGCCTTTAACTGTTCATTTAGTTAGGGAGATTGAGGACTCAGCAAAAGGTATTGCAAAGCTTGAAAAGACGATAAGACATCAGCTTAACACTATAATGTCGTATCTTCTTGAAACAGGAGCGAAGGATGATCAGTTTATATCTTTGAGCAGGGTCAGCGAGTTAGCGTTTGAGGATAGGCCGGTAAATGATTTTGAGGAACTTTTAACGCTCTTATACCTTGGGGATTTGAAAAAGTTTAACGAACGGGCAGAAAAACTTGAACAGGCGATAAAGGCAGTAGAACTGACAAAGTGAGGGAGGACTGGCCTAGTAAGACGATTTTAGCGCTAAAGGTCAGAAGCTCCCCTTTTTAAATAATT
>JAEOSI010000106.1 GCA_016840425.1 Candidatus Wukongarchaeum yapensis | reverse complement strand
TTTGTCTTTAATTTCTATATTTCAGACCTTATCATATAAAAAATAAGTAAAATTTTTTAAATGTTTACACACTGAATTATTAATAAATAATAGTTATTTCTCTTATAGAATAAAAAGTGGCATTAAGATAAAGTTAGAGATTTATAAGATTCTTTTTTTAATGCTAAGATATTGAAAAACTTTCCAGAAGAAGGATCAGATAAATCTTTGATGAATTGAGAATGGAAATGAAAAAAGATCTAAGGGAGTTTGTCTTAAATTCCCGAAGTGGTAGGTAGTAAAAATGGAAGATAAAAGAAAGATCCGTATCTGTATCAACTGGGCGGGAGCATGTGGGGGATGTGATGTCGCAATACTCGATATAGAAGAGAAAATATTCGACATCGTAGAGATGGCAGACATTGTTTACTGGCCAGTAGCCATGGACTTCAAACGAGAAGATTTGAAAGCATGGGGGAAAAACAGTATCGATATAGGTATCTTTAACGGCGTCGTAAGAACCTCAGAACAGGAAGAAGATGCGGAAATACTAAGAGAAAAATGTAAGTTGTTAGTCTCCCTAGGCTCGTGCGCGTGTTTTGGAGGAATTCCTGGTCTTGCAAATACGTCAGACAGAGAGGGAGTTTTCGAAGTTTGTTACAAAGAAACGCCATCTACAGATAATCCTCAATATGTAACCCCGAAAACCGAGTTTGAAATGGATGGATACAAGCTAGAGCTACCAGAATTTTATGATACAGTAAAAGCCCTCCACCAAGTAGTCGACGTCGACTATTACATACCCGGATGCCCACCGACCCGAGAGCAAATAATAGATGTTGTAAACATAATAAAAACATTCGTAGAAACAGGCGAGCTCCCTCCAAAAGGAACAGTGATCGCATCAGAAAAAGCGCTTTGCGACGAATGCGATCGAGCTAAAACAAGGGAAAACAAAAGAATTGAAAAGGTGTACAGGCCCCATCAAATTGTCGCAGACTCTGAAAAATGCTTCCTCGACCAAGGAATAATATGCATGGGTCCAGCAACCCGGGGAGGCTGTGGGCAAAAATGCATAAAAGTCAACATGCCATGCCGTGGATGTTTCGGGCCTACAAAAGCGATGCTTGACCCTGGAGCAGAAGCCATGTCTGCTATAGGCTCCATTTTAGGAACCGGAGAAGATTATGTTTCAGTCGAAAAAATAGTCGAAATACTTAAAGGCCTAAAAGATCCTTTAGGCACCTTCTACAGGTTTACACTTCCAGTAGCGATAATAAACCGGGCCGTAAAAGATGAAAAAAAGGAGGAAAAATAAGGGGGTTAAAAAAGATGACGGGAAAACAAAAACAAATAACAATTTCACCAATAACAAGGCTTGAAGGTCACGGTAAAATAGACATCTTCCTCGATGAAAATGGCAACGTAAAAGATGCTTTCTTCCAAGTGGTTGAGCTTAGAGGTTTTGAGAAGTTCTGTGAAGGTAGACCTGTTGAAGAGCTTCCAAGAATCACTCCAAAAATTTGCGGTGTCTGTCCAGGCGCCCACCACATGGCATCTTCTAAGGCAACAGACGCATTATATAAAGTGGAAATACCTGAAACTGGGAGAAAGCTCAGGGAACTATATTATAACGCTCACATGGCCCACAGCCATATATTGCACTTTTACGTCCTAGCCGCTCCAGATTTTGCCCCAGGACCAGGAGCAAATCCCGCAAAGCGAAATGTTCTTGGCTTAATAGAAGTAGTAGGTAAAGAGACAGGCTTAACCATATTAAAGAACAGAGGTTATGCGCAAAAAATTCAAGGAATGCTTGCAGGACATCCAATACACCCAGTAGGCTCATTACCGGGCGGTATGTCAAAAGCATTAACGGAAGAGGAAAGAAAAGAGATGGAAGAGATGGGTAAATCCCTCGTGGAATTCGGTAAGTTGAGCCTAGAAACCTTTAATAACTTAGTGCTAAAGAACGAGGAGTATGCTGACCTAATAACGGGTGATACATACTATCATGAAACGTATTATGCAGGCCTTGTGGATAATGATCTTAAGGTAAACTTCTACGATGGCAAGATAAGGATGGTAGATCCTTCAGGCAACGAAGTCTGTATCTTTGAACCGAAAGATTACCTAAACTACATAGCAGAACATGTAGAACCATGGTCATACCTGAAGTTCCCCTATATCAAATCGGTAGGCTGGAAAGGTTTGATAGACGGAAAAGATAGCGGTATCTACAGGGTTAATGCCTTAGCAAGGCTTAACGTAGCAGAAGGCATGGCCACTCCCTTAGCCCAAGAAGCTTACGAAAAAATGTATGACTTCTTCGAGAAAAAACCCGTACATAGCACTCTTGCATACCACTGGGCAAGAGTAATAGAGCTTATGTACGCATGTGAAAGAATCCTTGAACTAGCCCAAGACCCTGAAATCACAAACAAAGATGTGCGAACAATACCCGCCGAAAAACCATCAGAAGGCGTAGGCGTTGTTGAAGCACCTCGTGGAACCCTATACCACCACTACATAACTGATGAAGAAGGAATCACTCAAAAAGTGAACCTAATCGTTGCAACCGTTCAAAATAACGCCGGCATGAACATGTCTGTGAAAAAAGCTGCTCAAAATCTTATACAAAAAGGGAAAGTGGACAATAAGGTTCTTGACATGGTAGAGATGGCTTTCAGAGCATATGACCCTTGCTTAGCTTGTGCCACCCACACACTACCTGGAAGAATGCCTTTAGAAGTCAAAATATACTGGAAGGACAAACTCTATAAGAGACTAACGAGAAACTTAGCTGATCCAAAATGCGCACCCTAATCCTTGGTGTGGGGAACCCTGTACTTTCTGATGATGGTGTAGGAATACACGTAGTCGAAGCATTAGAACAAGAAAAACTGCCAGAAAACGTTAAGGTTGAAGAAGCAGGTTTAGTCGGTCTCTCCATCATTGATATGATCACAGGCTATGACCGATTAATAATCGTCGACGCAATAAAGAGTAACAGAGAACCCGGAACAATTTACGAACTTTCCATCGAAGACCTATCCACCCACCCTTTTTTACATTTTTCCTCAACCCACGAGGTAGATTTTCTAACAGCTTTAGAAGTTGGAAGAAAGCTTTTCCCTGAAAAAATTCCCAAAGATATAACAATTTTAGCAATAGAGGTCGAAGATATAACAAGTTTCAGCGAAGAATGCACGCCAAAAGTAAAAGAAGCTATACCAAAAATAGTAGAACTTATAAAACAAAAATTATAAAAAAAGAGAATCAAGTCCATGTCACTTTTTTTCCGATTTTGAAACGCATAACTGCATCAATAACTGCTATCGACAATACTAACATATAGAGCGCATACCAAGGAACCATACGGTAGCCTTGTTTAAACATTTTAGAAAGCACGCTTGTTTTCAAAAACCAAGAAAAAAGCAAAATCGCAGGTATTAAAACAAATTTCAGATCAAAGAAAGCTAAAAAGAATGCAAATAGCAAAAAAAGGTCTAAAAACGGTAAATAAATGTGGAAATCAAGGCTTTGATTATTCATCTTATAGGTTTGAAGCATCCCATAAACCCATCTCCTCTTCCTCCGATACATGCGTTTAAAAGTTATAGGCTCATCTGCAAAAACAACTTTTTCCGGAGAAATCTTCAACTTTCCCGCCGTGAGTAAACGCTGATCAATATCAAGTTGAGGCGATAAACAATCACGGAATTTAAAATCATTAAAAGCCTCCCTTTTAATTACAAATAACGCCCCAAAATTATCAGGTTTAAAAGTAAGTATCTTCCGTTCAAAAGCAGCAATCTTAGTCCAAATACTATCCTTAGGATTTGCTACTTGTTGCACAAAGTCTATTGCATCAACTTCTTCATTAAGCTCAGAAAGCGAAACTTCAGTAAAGTCAGGTATAACGTGGCTGTCAGCATCGAGGAATAAAATAACATCTCCCCTGCCCTTTTCAGCCCCAAAATTTACCGTTTTCGCCTTGCCTTCATGGGGCAAATGAACCAATAAATCAATCCTATCTTTAAATCCGTCCAAAATCTGGGGGGTTTTCCCATCATCAGACCCATCATCCACTACAATCACACGCTTATTTTTAAACTCAGATTGCTCAACAGATCTCAAGGTTCTTGGAAAAGTATCCCCCATATTATACACGGGGATAACTATATCCACCATCACTTTTTCAAAATCATAAAAAGATCCCTTCCTTTCCTCCTTTTCTTGTTGCACATTGAAGCCATGAATTTTTACCAAATCATAAACATCATAAAATAAAACAATGAGTAAAAGCAATACCAAAACCAAAAACAGAACATCCTTCCACTCAAAAGAAAGTTCAAACAAAGAAGATCCAACTTCCTCAAAAAAAGAAAACTTAAACAAACAACAACATCTCATTTATTCAATAATCGCTTTCACAAACATTTTAACTAAAAACTTCTAAGATCTTATTTAAAAAAATTGATCCGTTGATCTAACATGAAACCATTCATCTGCTTGGGCTCAGGTTATCTACCCGAATTAAAATTAGAACATATCTGCTCTATAGCTTCTGATACTGGTTTTAAAGGCGTAGAGCTTTGGGTAGAGCTTCCCGACATATGGGAAAAACTCTGCAAAAATTTCAACCAAGGCGTAAAATATGTCAGAGAAACACTTGAAAAATTCGACCTCATTGTCACGATTCATGGAGCAGCAAACGACATAAACCTATCAAGTTACAACCCAAAAATTCGAAAAATCACCATAGAAGAATTAACAGAAAACATCAAATTCTGCGGTCAGATAGGAGCAGAAATTTTAACCATACACAGCTCAACTACCTTCAAAGAAGTCCCCACAAAATGGGATATTGAATATTTCACAGAAGGAATAAGAGAGCTATTACCTTTTTGCGAAGATTACGACGTGAAATTAAGCATAGAAACCCCAAAAATCGAAGACACACAAGCTGTAGTAACCCCCGAAATAATCGCCCAATGCATGAAGATGCATGAAAAAGTGCGTGTCACCTACGATACCAGCCATGTCATAGGGCACCAACACAACTATCAAGAAGGTTTAAAAATCGCAGAAAAACTGAAAGAAAAAATCCTCGAAATGCACCTAGCTTGGAACAATTCAAAAGGTCAAAACGCACACGCCCCCCTCCAAACATGTCAAGACCCTCAATTTTTCAACATGTTAAAAACTGTTTATTCTTACTGTAACAACTTAAAATTCGTTGTTTTAGAAATAGATAATATGAACGAACAAAAAGATAAAGTATCTATCTTGGAACGTGAGCTAAAAATAGCAAGAGAACTTTTCACTCCCTAAATTAAGTGGAAGAAGGAGATCGGTTTTTTGGGTAAGATCGGCGTCAGCATAATCACTTTCCCCTTCCTCTCGTTTTCCGAAGCCCTCCAAAAAATCGAGAGTCTTGGGTTTAAAGCCGTAGAGCTTTGGACAGAATTCCCAGAAGTATGGAAACTTGATTTCAACGGAAGAATTAATCTCTTTAAAGAACTTCTCCCTTCCCTCAACTTCGATTTATCAATCCACACCCCCATTACCGACCTTAACATTTCAAGTTGCCACCCAAAAATTCAAGAAATCTCGTTAAAAGAGATAGAAGAAACACTAATACTTGCAAATAAAACCGGAATCAAAAAAGCCGTTGTTCATGGAGGTTTTAAACCCAAAGAAAAACCGTTTAACAAGTTAAACAAGACCAACCTCCAGCCCTACCTAAATCAAACCTCAAACGGAATTAAACAAATTTTAAAGCAAGGAGAAGAACTAGGAGTTGAAATATTAGTCGAAAACGCAGAATACGACGAACAACACAAAATCCTTAGAACATATGACAATTTCCAAACTATAACAAAAGAAATAAACAGAGAATTCTCGATAGTATACGATATTTCCCACAGTCTTCCCGCAGGAATCAAAAAAAGCAAGGAATTCATCACAAAAATGAAACATAGAATAAAAGAAGTTCATTTAAGCTTTTACGATAAAAAAACTAAAAAACACCACCTACCCCTTACCCCCCAAAGTAAAGAAGCTTTAGAAATCTTAAACCACATAAAAAAACACCTACCCTCCTCTCCCAATCTAATTTTCGAAATATACAACCTCCCCCTAGACGTTTCACTAAGAAGCAACGCCCTTAAGCGCTCCTTAAACCTCGTGAACTGCTCCCAGCCATCGCAAGGAACTTCTCCCCTCGCACGCTGAATCGCTAAAAGTTCACTGTCCATTGGAGGAGTTTTGGGCTGGTTCACTTCCATTTATACGTGCCACAGGCACAGGACAGCCCTGCTCTTGAGCATATAGCCCAAAAGCCTGTTTCATTAGAGTATAAAAAACTAAGATATTTAAGGGTTGCGGGCTCTCATCTATACCCTTTCGGATAGAGTCTTCCCATCCGCATGGATAAAAACAAGCAAAATAACCCATAAAAACAAATCAAAGCAAATCCAATAAAAGCATTATCTCTTTAGTAATAGTATGGGCCGTGAAAGATTCATGTTTTTAAGAGATGACTATTTTTTTGACGACTCTGAAAGAATCTGGCTTGTAATCATGAACTCACACCCACAAGACCGAGTTTTCGCTGTCTTAAAATATGTTCCTTCCTCAGACAGTTCGGTGACTTTATGGCGGGGAAAATACCGAAGATTAATGGACGGTTACTTTCCAAGCCAAATAATAGACACAATAGGGTGCAACGAAATCTCAGAGTTCCGTTTCTACAGCGACGTTTATGAAACACAGTTCACTGCCGTCCCTAAAAAAAGGATAAATAAACATTTAAAACCTGAAAATAAGACCCAAGAAATCATAAAAAGAAGGAATGAAACAAAAGACCCTTTAGAGTTAACATGCATCCAATTAATCGACCTTTTTAAAGATAAACTCTTAATACCCACAACTCACATAGGAATAGGCGGATCAATACTTTGCAATATCCACATGCCTTTCAGCAACATTTCAGCCATAATCTACGGCGAAGGAAACGCAAAAAAATTTTATGAAAACATAAAAAACCTCGTAGCAAACTATGAAAATTCAAGTTTTCGAACGCTAAAATTTCCAAGCTATACTCCTATACCCGAAGGATCCCTCAATAAAAGGGTTAACACTTGGCTATACTTTAATGAAAAAAACCTCGTAATACATTTTAACGTAGAAAGAAACACGCCCCTCCCAAAATATGGCTCAGAACACTACAAAAACATAAAACCAATAACCATCAAAGGACGAATATTTAACGTATTAAACGGCTTAACAACAAGAAACTACAAATTCGAACCCGAAAATCACGAACTACCAATTGAACGCATCATCATCTACGGCGGCCCTTGGAAAAGCATCATGTTTAAGGAAGGCGAAACTGTTCAAGTAAAAGGATTACTACAAGAAATCATAACCCAAGAAAATAAAGAGAAACGCTACCAGAT
This sequence comes from Candidatus Wukongarchaeum yapensis, assembly GCA_016840425.1. Taxonomy (GTDB): domain Archaea; phylum Asgardarchaeota; class Wukongarchaeia; order Wukongarchaeales; family Wukongarchaeaceae; genus Wukongarchaeum; species Wukongarchaeum yapensis. Next base: position 118 of record JAEOSI010000106.1, on the reverse strand, counting down.
AATCCTTGGAACACAAGAAACCATACAAGAATACCTAGTACCCACAGAATAACCCAAAAAGATCTGCCGTAGAAAATAAACAAACAAAAAAAGAAAAGGAAATTTTGATTTTTTCAAT
>JAEOSI010000005.1 GCA_016840425.1 Candidatus Wukongarchaeum yapensis | reverse complement strand
GGAGAAATCACAGAGTTTTAAAATTAAGAAAAAAAGACAGCGTAAAAGAATGTTAAAGTTTAGAATATTATTTCTCGATACATCTCATATTTTAGGTTATGTAGCCTGGTTCTCCGCCTTCTTCAGGTTTTTGTGCTTTTATTTTGCCGTACTTTTTCTCATATTCCTCTACATGCCGTTTAAGCCATAACATGACCTGTTTAGCGCCGAAAGGCGATAAAATAACCTCTACTTTAAATTCTCGATCTATGATTAATCTCTCTCCGGGGGTTGTCTCTTCCCAATTTATAGATTCATTGTGAAAAGCTAGGCGGAAGTCAAAAGGTGTGTGACTGCCTTGAAGGCCAGTCGCATAAACTTGCTTGAAATCGGGATCTTTTGAAATTCGGATTTTTGGGTTAAAAGCGCTCATAAATTATCGATCATCCTCGTTTCTTTTCAGCATTGAATAAGCTTTTGCTATGGAAAAATTTGAGTTTTTGTTTTTGAAGTTGAACATTGTATTTTTAGAGATATGCTAATTTATTAAAAAATAGTCATAATCTCTTTTGCATCTTCCAGTACTATATGGACCCAAATAATGCCTGAGCTCTTTTTACTGTTTTGTAACCGTGTTTTTTATAAAATTCTAACGCATTTTCTATTGCGTTTAATACTATATATTCTGCACCTGTTTCTTTTGCTTTTTTTCCTAGTTCTTTTAAGATTAGGCTTCCGATTCCTTTTCCTCTGTATTCTTCTTCAACTGTCATTTATCTAATTTGTGCTTCCTTTTCAAAATTAAGATGAACCCTTCCAACACCAACGCTTTTACTGCCTATGCAGGCCATGATGTAGATGGCTTCTTTTTCAGCTTTGGAAAATCAACATTCTAATAATTTTTCTATTACTATTTCCACAGCTTCCTCTAAGGAGTTTATGCTTGTATCTATAACCAATATTTTTTCTTCCCCAAAAGCTTCTAAAGCATCGTTCAAGCATATTTCCATAATCTCTGCTTCAACATTCTCCTCAATTTTCTCCTCAAAATAACCCTTTTCCTTTAATCTTTCACGTAAAACCTTCGGGTTACACTTAAGAACGATAACTAAGTCAACAAGGTCTTTAGATATCAGATCTGATACATGGCCATCCATAACCAGAAACCCCTCTTTTTCTTCCCCTTCCCTTTCCATGATCTCTCTAATTTTTTCTCGGAACTTTTCTTCATCCATTATAAGCGTGTCCCTTCCATGGTCGTATCCAAGGTACAACCCTTCCTTTTTTATCATCTCACCAAGTTCTAAATGTTCACCCTTTTTACCTTCTTTTACAAGCGCTTTTCCAAGGACTGTTTTTCCAGTTCCAGGCGTTCCAGAAATAATTATCACTTTCTTTAATCTCAAAAAAACCCTCTCTTTTTGAGAAAATTAAAGAAAATATAAAGTTTAGAATTATTGAATTTTTTGTTTTTTACGTGTTTAAACTTAGTTTCTTCATCTTTTAATTTATTAATTATAAACTATTTTTTATTAATAAAAAACAACTTTTTCATAATATTTAAATAGTAACTTTCTATAACTAATAACATACGATAGAGTTATCCTTACTTAAATTTAAACTGAGGAAAAATTTTTTTTACAAAACATTTAGAATAAAGCAAAAACCATAAAGACAAATCTTAAATATAAGCAGATATGAAATAATTTAAAAACTTTGGTTCTTTATACAAATTTTTGTCAAAATCAAAAACAATAATGAGGGATTTTTTTGGGACGAAAAATAAAAGCAAAAATGGGCAAGCTGGAAATTCCAGCACTACGTGCAGAAGATTTTGAGATTTCGATCGGTAGTCTCGTAACAACAGAGCTAGACGAAGTATCAGGACCAACACCTTTTCCAAAAGTTGAAGACCTTCGCGGATGGGATTTTAAATTATTAAAGCGGTATCCTATGTTCTACGCCCCATTTACTGATTCATGCGAACTATGTACCTTCGGCAAATGCGATTTAACCGCTGGAAAACGAGGAGCTTGCGGAATAGACACCTCAGCGCAACAAGGAAGAATAATTTTGCTAGCTTGTTGTATAGGTGTATCTTGCCACGCAGCACACGGAAGACATCTTTTAGATTATTATATTGAAAAATACGGAAGAAACATCCCAATCAGCATGGGAGAAGGCGTCAACATCGAAGCACCAGTAACAAGGCTGGTATGCGGAATAAAACCAGAAACCATCGGAGACCTAGAGGAACCAATGGAGTACGTAGAAGAACAAATAACCCAACTTCTCGCAGCAGTCCACACAGGTCAAGAAGGAAGCGCCTTAGACTTCGAATCAAAAGCATTACACGCCGGAATGTTGGATCTACTTGCCATGGAATTAGCGGACATCGTGCAGATTGCTGCTTTGGGATTTCCAAAGGCTGATCCAGAAGCTCCCCTGATCGAGTTAGGTTACGGAGTAATTAACGTGGAAAAACCCGTAATTCTCTGTGTTGGCCACAATGTTGCTCCCGGAGCAGAAATTATGGATTATTTGGAGACTATGGGTCAAGAGGATAATATAGAAGTATGTGCAATATGTTGTACCGCAATTGACATGTCAAGATATCGGAAAACCGCTAAAGTGGTTGGTTCTATGAGCCATCAACTCAAATTCATAAGAAGCGGTGTACCTGATGTAGTAGTGGTGGATGAGCAGTGTATCAGAGCTAATATTCCTGAAGAAGCTGCGAAAATAGGAGCACCTGTCATAGCTACAACGGCGAAAGTATGTTATGGTTTCCCCGACATGACAGAGGAGGATCCTGATAAAATCGTTGAAGGATTTGCTAGTGGAAAATTACCCGGCGCAGTGATATTTGACGAGGAAAAAGTTGGCGAAGTAGCTGTAAAAACAGCTTTGAAATTAGCCCCTCTACGACAGAAGAAAAAGACTATTCCCTCTGATGAGGAGTTCAAAGAGTTTATCGATCTATGCATTGAATGCGGACGGTGTAGACGTGTATGCCCCAACGATTTGAAAATACCTTACGCAATGAAAGCGGGAAAAGAAGGTGATTATGAACCCCTTGCAAAACTTTTCGATCACTGTCTTGGATGCTTAAGATGTGAACAAGAATGTCCAAAAGACATCCCTATAATGGGTCTAATTACGAAAGCTGACGAAAGGAGAACAAAAACGCTGAAGTTCAAAATGCGCGCTGGAAGAGGCGCGATAAGCGATGTTGAAATAAGGGCAGTAGGTAGCGCCATCGTTTTAGGCGAAATACCGGGAGTTCTAGGCGTGGTAGGTTGCATGAACTACCCAGAAACCGAACAAGACGTACCAAACCTGATCAGAGAGTTTGCACGCAGAAGATATATCATCACCACCAGTGGTTGTGCAGCCATGGATACAGGCTGGCAGTTGAACGAAGAAGGCCAATGTTTGTATGAAGAGTATCCAGGAGATTTCGATGCTTCAGGCATAGTTAACGTCGGTTCTTGTGTCTCCAACTCTAACATAGCTGGAGCAGCGATAAAAATTGCGGCTATTTTTGCAAGGCGACCCCTGAAAAACAACTTTGAAGAGATAGCTGACTATATCCTTCACAGGGTAGGCGCTTGTGGAGTTGCTTGGGGTGCTATGAGCCAGAAAGCTGCATCAATAGCTACAGGATTTAACCGGATCGGCGTGCCGGTAGTGATAGGACCTCACGGGTCAAAGTATAGGCGGAGTTTTATGGGTGATAAAGATGACGATTCCAAGTGGCAGGTATTTAACGCTAGAACTGGTGAAAAAACGTATATCGGCCCGGCGCCTGAACACTTGCTATATCCCGCAGAATCGTTAGAAGAAGCTGTGCCATTAATCGCTAAACTTTGCATAAGGGCCAACGATACAACAAAAGGAAGACAGATAAAACTAGCCCATTATGTCGATTTACATAAGCGATATATCGGCACGTTTCCTGATGATATCCACTACTTCGTAAGATCTGAAAGTGATATACCGAAAACCGTGATGCATGAGATCCAAGAGCATTTGGCGAAATTTGATTGGAAGCCAACACCGATACCGGATCCAACATTGCTTGAAAGGCTTGTCAGGAAACCAAAAACTTAAAATTTTTATAGAGAGCTAATAAAAATTTTTAAAGAGGTAGCAAAAATGTCTGTAACTCCTTGGCAAATAGCAAACGTTCCAGGGCATATAGTGGCAAAAAAGCTCAAGGCAGAAAAGCTTGTTGAAATACTTAAAGAGTCCGCTCACCCTCTATTGATCGTGGGTAAACTAGAAGACTATGAGCTTGAAATCGCGAAAACTTTCATAAATAAGATAAAAGAGAAAGACGGAACAGTTGTTTTTACACCTATAGCCAATAAAACCTTTCTAGAAGACGGGATAAAACCTGACATGATCCTTGGTTTAACAGAGGTTACTTCCAAATTATCTCGCGGGTGGAGAAATGTAGAAGGAAAGGAGTCTTTCGACTTACTGATTTACTTTGGAGGATACTACTATCATCAAAGCCAGATGCTATCAGCTATAAAACATTATGCGACAGACCTAAAAAAGATCTCCCTAAACAGATACCACCAGCCAAATGCGGACTACAGTTTTGCAAATCCAAGAGAGCAAAGATGGCTAAAAGAAATGAAAACCGTTCTAGAATCCATATAAAAATCTTTTTTTCTTTATGCTGTTTCTGTTCTCTTTTTTTTATTGCTTTAGAATAGTTAGGCCTAGTTGTTTTCTCTTTTTTAGTTTTGTTTTTCTTTATGCTGTTTCTTTTATTTCTGAAAGTAAAGACTTATCTTAAAGTAAACTCCATCTTTTTTTAAGGCGGGTTTTTTAAAATGTCTGTAATTCCTTTAGAGGATTCACTGTTGGCTGGCAAGTTGCAAAAGTTGCGTGCTTTTTTGGAAGGTAGGCGTGTTCTTGTTGGTTTTTCTGGGGGGGTTGATAGTTCTTTACTCTTATTTTTAGCGGAAAGATTTTGTAGTAAGGTTGTTGCTGTTACTGTGGATTCGGTTATTTTTCCCTTAGGTGAGATTGAAGAAGCAAGAGTTTTTGCTGAAAATTTAAACGTAAAGCATATAGTTGTTAAGGTTGATTCGCTTAAGGATCCAAACTTTGTTTCAAACCCTGTTAACCGGTGTTATTACTGTAAAAAACAAATTCTTGAAAAGCTGGAAGAAGTCGCTCGTGCTGAGGGTTGTGATTTAATAGTGGATGGTACCAATGCTTCTGACGTAGAAGGAGATTATCGACCGGGAATTCAAGCCTTAAAAGAGCATGGTGTTTTAAGCCCTTTTGCTGAAGCGGGTGTAACTAAAGAAGAAGTGAGGCTCCTTGCTTTAGGCTTTGGCTTGAAAAATGTCGCAGGAAAGCCTTCATCTGCCTGTTTGGCTTCAAGAATTCCTTACGGTAGTAAGATAACAGAGGGGAAACTCAGGAGAATTGGGGAGGCTGAAAAGTTCATTAAAGAGGTAGCTAAAATACGGGTTTTAAGGGTTAGGGATCATGAAGGGCTTGCCCGTATAGAGGTGGGAAAGAATGAACGAGAAAAACTTTTCAACATAGAGCTATTTGAAAAAATCGCCGATAAATTAAAAAATCTGGGTTTTACTTACATATGTTTTGATATAGAAGGCTATAAAACAGGCTCTCTTAACTTGGTCCTCTAAAGGCCGTTTTTAGGTTGTTGGGATAAAAGTTGAAGTGTTTTTATATTGATGCCTCTCTTGCTGGTGTCGCTGGAGATATGATGCTTGGAGCCCTTGTCGACTTGGCTGGCGACATAGAGCCCTTAAACAAAGTTTGTAAAACTTTAGAAGAGATAACTGGGGCTAGGGTGAAAATCTCTGCAAAAAAAGTTCATAGAAAGGGGATTCTTGCCACTAAGATTATCGCTGAAGGTTTTGAAGTGAAAGTAGAATCAGAAGACCTGATAAAAATAACAAAAGAAGCCTCTAAAATGCTTTCAATTTCAAAAAAAGCGGAAAATTTCGCAGAATCCGTAATCCAAACCCTTCTTGAAGCTGAAAAAAAAGTCCATGGAAAAGAAGAAGAAAATCAAAACTACCATGGACACCCTCATCTTCACGAATTAGGAACTCTTGACACTTGCCTCGATGTCTTAGGAACCGCTGTTTTATGCGATGAAATCGGTTTCTTCAAAGATTCATCGGTCTTCTGCTCCCTTATAGCCGTTGGAAGCGGCTACTTTGAAAGCTCCCACGGTAAACTTCCTGTACCCGCCCCAACAACCCTCGAAATTTTGACCAAATCTTCCTTAGAGATAATCGGAGGTCCTGTGGAAGGCGAGTTAACAACGCCTACAGGGATTGCTATCCTTGCAAACTTGGTGGAAACACAAAGCAAAAATGTGCCTTCAATGACTGTAGAGCGAATAGGGCATGGTGCTGGTTCAAAAAAATACCCTATAGCTAATGTTTTACGGATTATAGAAGGGGAAAAAACCCAAAAATTGCTGCAAGAAACAATCACGGTATTAGAAACAAATGTGGATGATCTTAGCGGAGAAATTTTGGCTTATGCTGCAAAACAAGTAATGAATCAAGGGGCTTTAGATGTCATAATAATCCCTGCAGTCGGCAAAAAATCGCGACCCAGCCAAGTAGTACAAGTAATTTGCCGTCCAAAAGATGCAGAAAACCTCACAGAGACCCTAATGAAGGAAACAGGGACGTTGGGCGTTCGTCAAACAATCTGCACACGTAACATCTGTAAAAGAGAAATCCTCGAAATAGACTATGAAGGAGAAAAGGTTCGAGTTAAACTTTCCCGTAACAATGAAGATAAGATCATCCAGGTCAAAGCAGAGTACGAAGATTGCCAGAAAATCGCTGAAAAATTACAACTACCCCTCAGAGTAATCAAAGAAAATGTGGAAGAAAAAGCTCGAAAAACGTTTGGGAGCTGAATAATGGTTTGAATCTTAGAGAGATTTTAAGTAGGCTGGTTTCAGGCCAAATCACCCTCGAAGATGCTGAAAAAACAATTAAAACTGATTATATCGAGAGAATAGGGGAAATAGCTTGCCTCGATATAAACCGTGAAATAAGAAGCGGCATACCAGAAGCGATCATGGCCTTAAAAAAAGAGCCAAAAATTTTAACAAACATCGCGGAAAAAATAGTTGAAAAAAAAGGCATAGTATTAATCACCCGCCTAAAGAAAAAGCATGTAAAAGCGATTAAGAAACTCGAAGAAAAAGGATTAAAAGTAGAAATAAACAAGACAGGCAAGCTTGCCATCGTAAAAAACCCCGGATTCCAAATTAAAAAAACCGGAGGGAAAATCGCCATAATAACCGCAGGATCATCAGATCTTCCAGTATCAGAAGAAGTAAAAACAACCGCAGAACTCATGGGATGCGATGTCATCACAGCCCAAGACGTAGGAATAGCGGGAATCCACAGGCTCATAGAACCGCTAAAACAAATAATAAAAGAAGAAGTAGAATGCATAGTAGTCATAGCAGGTATGGAAGGCGCCCTCCCTTCCGTAATCGCCGGTCTTATCGACATCCCCGTAATAGGCGTACCCACCTCCACAGGCTACGGTCTCGGAGAAAAAGGCATAGGCGCCCTAACCACCATGCTACAATCATGCTCCCCAGGCCTTGTGATAGTAAACATAGATAACGGTTTTGGAGCAGGAGCAACAGCCGCCCTAATCGCAAACCGCATAGCAATGGCAAAAAACAAAAAATAACAAATAACCCCCCCCTAAAAAACCATCTAAAACCCCCATTTACCCCTTTTAAAAGATCTATTTTTGCTTAACCAAAAAGCAAAGAATTTTATTACTTAAACCGTATATATTATATATCTGATGAAGGGGTTTGTATCAGGTGAGTTCAACATCTTCCCCAGTTAGCGGACGGAGCAAAAAAAGAAGCATTATTATCGCCCTCCCTACCATCGTGTTCATCTTGATTCTAATGTCTCCCTACTTAACCCAATGGGGGAAAACCCATCACCAAAACCCTGAAGACGCACCCCAATCCACCCTCGACCCCGACTGGTATAACAATGTTTTTGACGGCATAAACCCCGTAATACCCATAGATGCCCTTCCCGACTACATACCCCTTACCGCCCTCTCCCAATTTAGCTTAGGCATACAAGACCCTCAAATGCTCGTATTCCAAGTTCAATACGGTTCATCAACATTGGCCAGCAATTATGGTGCTTATTGGCGTCTTGAGTGTTATGACACCTATACAGGTCACGGGATTGAAAAATCTTTAACCAACTCCTTTGATTATTATAGTTTACCAAACCACGATCCCATTCCTCCTATTAATACCCCAATGACTGTCATTAAAAATATGAGCTATTCACCCTACCCCGAGTATATCCCTGCCCACTGGTCTTATGAACAAGAGGAAAGAATCTATCCCGACATGGTATTGATTAATGATACAGGCGGTTGGGTATGGAGCGTTACAGTTGAAGGTACAGAAGCGGGAATGCAAGTAGGTCAAACAGATTACAGGACGTTACTCTTCACCCTTGAAGAGACTGGCGTAAGTTCCTACAAGCTTCAGTACGACACGCCCTTTATAACCGATGATATAGGCGATATCTCTTCCCAGTCTTTAAACCGTGATGATATACCCCAAAGCGTCCTAGATAATTTCATGATTCTACCTGACGGTTATCCCGAAAACTTTAACGGTAACAACCTGAGCACCACAATACAGCTAGCAGCCGATCTAAACGAACCTAGCCTAAATGTTTTTGGGCAAGCCATGGCTGTTCTTGGCTATTTGAGCACTAATTACTATTACGATTATGATATGCTCCAATCAGGTTCAACGGATACACCCTCAGAAGATGAAGATTATGTAGAATGGTTCTTAGATCGAGGAAGCGGTGTATCGATTCATTTCGCCATGGCTATGGCTACATTACTAAACCTCGAAAACATAGCTGCTAGAGCAGTGACAGGTTTCGTTTACGGCGATCAAGACAACGACATAAGAAATGTTAGAGCCCTTTATATTCATTCATGGGTAGAAGTTTACATACCCCTTCCGGGAGGGGAAGGAAGATGGGTTGGTTTTGACCCAGGGGAACACCCAGCAGCTGATATCTTGGCCAACCCCAAAGATCCCAACGTAGTCAGAAGCGATTATGATATAACAATAATTTCCACAAATCCAGATCCGCCCATAGTTACACAAGGGGATCTTATAACAATTACAGCTATGGCTACTTCAGGTGATTCTCCTCCTGTACCTCAGCAAGGAGTACCGATCACTTTCGAGAACCTCAACACGACACAAACAATAGGTACAGATAATACTGACTTTTTAGGACAGGCGAGTATAACCTACGATACTACCGGTTTAAGCCCAGGAATGTATATAATCCGAGCTTACTTTGGAACCGTTGAAGATCGAATTCCAATATACGTAAATCCCCCCTATACATTGAATGTATGGGCTAATAACACAGTTATAAATCAAGGTGAATCGATAGAAATATACGCTCATCTAACTGATGTTGGTGGATTACCTCAACCAGGTGAAAACATAAATTTCGCAGACCAAAACTCCGTATGGTCTGACTCAGACATTACTAACGGTTCAGGAATAGCTACTGTAATCATTGATGGTGCTGATACAAGCAGTTGGTCGCCAGGACCTCACACTATACAAGCAACATGGCCAGATGAATCACTTGTTAACATAACAATAGTTGGCGTTATAGGTCAGCCAGATCCTTTATCTATAGGTGAAAACCCTGTTAAACCGTTAAAAACTTCGACAGAGGTTCCTTCATCAACGACTTCTAAGTTCTATGGTATGATGGGTTCATATGGTCTGCATGTTTTTGTTTTACTACTTCTTTCTACTGTTTTAAAACCCTTTATTCTTCCTTTTTTTGAAAAGCGCAAAACCTTCCGTCTAAAACCGATGATATTTCATAGTTAAAGCCAGGATGTTGGCGTTCTTATGAGCCTTCAGCCCTCTCTAACTCCTTTAAATGGTAGCATTTGCCTTGAAAAAGGCTGTTTTGAATGTTGCAAAGAAACCGAAATGATGCTAACCGGAAAAGACATTGAACGATTAGAAAAATTAGGCTTTAAAAGAGAAGAGTTTTGCATAAAAGATGGAAACTTTCTAAAACTACGCAATATCAAAGGCTTATGCTTCTTCTTAGATCTGGAAAAAGGTTTGTGCACAGTTTATGAAAACAGGCCTGAAGGCTGTAGACTATATCCAATAGTTTTTGACCTGTTGCGCAGGAAATGTGTTCTTGATAAAACCTGTCCTTATCGTGACATGGTTTCTGAAGAAGAGTTGTTAGAAAATTGTGAAACCGTACAACTGTTGGTGGCACGCTTAATCCGTGGAGCCCCTTAAACCCCCTAATTATCCGTTTTTCTTTGACCCAATAAAATAATTTGACCCAATAAAATAAAAAGCTTTTTTGAGTTTTTTAAAAATAATTTATTTCTCTTGAAAGAATATTAGTTTTAAAGGGGTAAAAATCGTTGCATCTTATCAAAAATTTTTCTGAGCTAGTTGAAAACAGCGTTACTCCCGAAGACAAAAAAGCCAGGTTTCTCGCGTTATCAATGATTGAAGCCGCTATTCGCGAGGCAAATCCAAAAACCGCTATAAAAAACCACGTAAAAATAGAAAATAACGCTAAACTTTTAGTAGACAGTATATCTTTTAACCTGAACGACTTTAACCACATATTTGTTGTAGGAGGGGGAAAAGCAACGGGCTTAATGGCTCAAGAGCTTGAAAAAATCTTAAAGAATCACATAACCACAGGCATCATCACCGTTTTAAAAAGTACAGAACACGAATTTCAAACCTCCAGCATAGAAGTTATCGGCGCATCACACCCGATACCCGATAACGAAGGAGTTAAAGGTTGTGAAAAGATCTTTAACCTCCTAAAAGATGGTGAAAAAGAGGATCTGGTAATCGCCCTAATTTCTGGAGGAGGATCCGCCCTATTACCATTTCCCGCAAATAATATTAAACTAGAGGAAATTCAAAAAGTCACCAGCCTACTTTTAAAATCTGGGGCAAATATCGGTGAAGTTAATACTGTGAGAAAGCATCTCTCCCAAATCAAAGGTGGTCAATTAGCAAAAGCAGCCTACCCTGCGACAGTGATCTCACTTATAATAAGCGATGTCGTGGGCGATCCCTTAGAAGCTATAGCCAGCGGTCCAACCGCCCCCGATACCACCACCTTCAAAGAAGCCCAAATGATTCTCAAAAAATACAACCTCCTAAAAGATTTACCAGAAACCGCCCTAAATCGCATAAGAAAAGGGTTAGAAGGCATAATACCGGAGACCCCAAAGCCTGAAGACCCGATTTTTAAGCAAGTTTATAATGTGATAGTTGCCAACAACGCCCAAGCTTGTGAAGCAGCAGCAAAAAAAGCGAAAGAAGAAGGGTTAAAAGCCATAATATGGACTACAAAAATGCAAGGAGAAGCAAAAATAATAGGCTCAACCATAGGAAAAGCTGCAAGGGAAAAAACGATAAACTCCCAAACCTTCTCTCCCCCCTACGCCCTAATCTTTGGCGGAGAAACAACAGTAACAGTAAAAGGCAAAGGGTTAGGAGGCAGAAACCAAGAACTTACCCTCGCTGCAAGCAAAGAGATCCAAGATCTAAACGCTGTCTCAATAGTTTCTTGTGGCACCGACGGAATTGACGGCCCTACAGATGCCGCTGGAGCCATAGTCGACGGCAAAACGGTAGAAAAAGCCTTGGAAAAAGCCTTAAACCCTGACTCATACCTTGAAAATAATGACGCATACAACTTCTTCAAAAACCTAAAAGACCTAATTATGACAGGTCCAACAAAAACCAATGTTACAGACGTAGCCATCCTAATCGACATAAGCTAAAAACTTTAGACAAGTCAAATATGAAAGAAATTTATGGTCGAGGTTTAGTTTTTACTTTTTTCTTTCTTGTTCTTGCTTCTCTTTCACTTGAGCTGCAACGATAGAGGGAAGACCCCAAAGTTCTATGAAACCCCTCGCCGCAGTCTGATCAAAGCTTGAATCGATATTATAGGTAGCCAGATCATAACTGTACAAGGAGTTAGGAGAACTTCTACCAACAACTATGTAGCTACCTTTGTAAAGTTTCACTTTAACAGTGCCATTAACCCTTTTCTGTGTCTCATTAATGAAAGCGTTAAGAGATCCCATTAAGGGCTCTACCCATAGGCCGTTATAAACCATCTCAACCCATTTAGCATCTATCAACGGTTTAAACAATACCTCATGCCTTGTTAAAACAAGTTTTTCAAGATCATGATGTGCTTCAATCAAAACTGTTGCCGCTGGTGCTTCGTAAACTTCCCTGCTTTTTATACCTACAAGCCTGTCCTCTATGTGGTCAATCCTTCCCACTCCATGGGCTCCCGCTATTTCATTAAGCTTAGTAAGGAGTTCTGAACCGCTAAGTCTTTCACCGTTTAAAGCTACAGGCTCTCCCTTCTCAAAGGTTATCGTAACATACTCTGGTTTATCCGGTGCCTCTTCAGGAGGGACTGTCCATTCAAAAGCATCAGTCGGAGGTTCCTTTTCAGGATATTCAATCTGTCCACACTCGATACTCCGACCAAACAAATTCTCATCAATACTATATGGGCTTTCTTTAGAGACGACCTCAATACCCCTCTGCTTTCCGTAATCTATCTCCCATTCCCGCGTTAAGCCGAAATCTCTTGGAGGAGAAACGACCTTCAAATCTTTAATATCTCCCGCTAAAGCCTTAATAGTTACATCAAGCCTAACCTGATCGTTGCCTTTTCCTGTGCATGCGTGTGCTAAAATATTTGCTCCTTCTTTCTTCGCTATTTCCATCAAATATTTAGCTATTAAAGGACGAGAAAGCGAAGAGATCACAGGATATTTACCTTCATATAAGGCATTAGCTTTTATAGCTTGAAAAACATATTCTCGAGCAAATTCTTCTTTGGCATCGATGGCGTAATGCTTGATAGCACCATATTTCAAAGATTTCTCCCTTAAAAGTTCCGGGTTTACAGGTCCCCCGACATCAAGAGTAACCGTGATAACTTCTGCTCCTTCTTTTTCTTTAAGAAAAGGTATGGCAACACTAGTATCAAGACCACCACTGAAAGCCAAGACTACCTTTTTTTGCTCCATAATACTTTTCTCCAGCGAAGTAAACACTATCCTTAATCATGTTTTTAAAGCTTTCTTTCGAAAAAGCGCATTATCTATAAATCATTCAACATTCTCTTTTTTTTAGATTTTCTAGAAGAACCATCGCTTCCTCAATCCATGATGGTTTCTTCCCTCCCTCTTTTTCTTCCCTTTCATCTAAATTCATTGTATATTCTAAAACCTTTAAAGCCTCTTTTTTCCTATTCATTTTGCCCAAAGCTGAAGCCATTACAAACAATGCTTCGCCGAACTCAAAAAACTCCATCTTCTCTTGAGCAAAAAGTTCATCACCAAGCAATGTAGCTTTTTTAGCACAACGCAAAACTTCCTTTAAATCCCCTATTTTTTCATAAATATTTGCACAGCAAAGAAACGATTTAAAAGCAAAAAGTAGTTCGCGATTTCGCAAAAAACATTCTCCAGCTTTGTCAAAAAAGGCAACAGCGTCTTCTAATCTTCCTTCTGCTTCCATTTTTTTAGCAACTTCAAAAACACTAAAACAATCATTTTTTTCAGTCGTCAAAAAAAACAACGCTCACAAGAAAATCCATAATTTAAATTCGATAAGAAAATCTTACAATAAAAAGTAAAAAAATAATTTCTTTTCCATTTTTAGTAAAGACTTACTTTTTTCTATTTTTCTTCTTTTTCTAATCTTTCTATAAGTATATTTTTTAAATTGCCAAGCTTTCCAAGCTTTAAAAAGGGTATCATCTCTATGGTTTCAGGTATATGGCCGTCGATTATTGCCTCACAAGCCATGATGAGCCTCTTATTGTTCTTCTTATCGTTAAGTAAAACGCTTATTTTATCAAACATCTTGTTTGCTTCCCATGGAACCCCCGTCAGATAACACGCAATACAGTGAATAAAAAGATCAAGTAGCGCCCGGTTTTCATCATCATTGTTTGCTTTTCCTGCTTCTAATATTATAGCCGTGCATTCAAGGGCTTCTTGGCCGATCTTCTGGGCTTTCCCTAATGCTTCAATAAAACTATTTTCATCTCCTATCTCCGAATAAAAAAGACCTGATAATAGCGCATATAAGGCTGTGAAATGCTGTAATTTTGCGTGGGAATTTACGTTCAATTTCCCGATTTTATGACTCATAATGACTATGTTAAGCTCAGAAGCTCCTCGCTCAAAAATACTACTTACAGACTTAAAAATCTCTGCAGCTTCTTCAAAATTTCCCTTGTTGACAGCATTCCACCCTCTACCATCAAGCTCAAGCAACTCCTCATCCACTTTTAAAGCAGCCATCACCGCATGAATTAACAATGTTTCCGCTTTACGCGTTTTACCACAAGCTCCATAACATTCTGCTGCACGGGCTAAATTTGCAGCAACTGCCCCTTTGATCTCCTTTTTACCATATTTTCCCAAAAAATTTGCAGCACTTTCATAAAGCTCTGCAGCCTCGATCAAGAGGTCGTTGTTAAAAGCCTGATTAGCACAAATCATCAAAATTATTCCCGCTTCTTCAAAGGCTTTCTTTCTCGCAAATAATGGTACAACTCGCTTACTTAAACTCAATATTCTTCCAATAAGCTTAGCTTCAGCCCATATAGAAATCAGCTTAACAAAAGCTTCCTGAGCCTTCCAATACTCCTCCCTCTTCAAATACTCACGCCCGGCAACTTGCAAATATTTCGCAGCGTTAACCTCATCTCTCTGCTTTAGAGCTTCATCTGCCTTTTTAGCCAACGCTTCTGCTTTATTAAACAAAAAACCACCCATCTCTAAAAAACTATCTCCAGTTAAAAGCCCTAAGATTTAAGAGAAAATAAAGAAATAAAAGCATTTTGCAAAAAAACCTTATCGAATTCCCATTAAGTCTCTCCTAATTTTCTTTCTCATACGGCCGTTAACGATTCTACAACTTCTCTATCCAGTTTTTTTATAACTTCAATTGTTAAATCAATCGTTGCCTTAACATCTTCAAGACAAGCAATACCCACATGAGAATGGATATGTCTTGTAGGTATACCAAACACTATCGAAGGACAACCGGCTCTAGAAATATGGATTATCCCCGCATCAGTACCTCCTCCAGCAACAGCGGAAAGTTGGTATGGAATATTATCCTCCTCAGCCGTCCTAATAACCAGTTCTTTAAGGGGCTGATTAGGGACCATTGAAGCATCATAAGTAATAATACTAACACCCTTATTCAATTTAGAAGGCGCTTGATTAGGCTTTATCCCTGGAACGTCTCCAGCAATATCGACCTCCAAAACGATGGCTACGCTCGGGTCAACCACGTGGGCTGTAGTCCTTGCCCCTCTAAGACCCACTTCCTCTTGAACAGTTGCCGCGCCAAAAACCACGTTTTTATGGGGAATATTCTCCTCAGAAAGTTTTCTAACTACTTCTGCAGAAACAAAAGCTCCTATCCTATCATCAAAAGCCTTTCCGGCGATCATCTTAACGGTCTTCTCTTGAGGGGTAGTCTCTCCTGTTTTCTCTTTCTCCTTCTCATCTTCTATGATTTTGATACGGTCAAACATAGTAAACTCTGAATAAGGAACAATAGGATCTCCTACCCTAATACCAAGCTTTTCAACCTCTTTATCCGAAGAACAACCCACATCTATATACATCATACTCTTTTTCACAACCTTATTCCTCTCCTCAGGAGGTAAGATGTGAGGAGGCTTAGAAGCTATCACGCCAAAAACAAGATCTCCTTCCATCGTCCTAACTTGAACCCTCTGACTCAACAAAACTTGGTCAAACCATCCCCCAAGGGTATTAAAAGTAAGATATCCTTCATCAGTTATGGAAGAGACAATAAAACCTACCTCATCCACATGTCCAGGCAATAAAATCCTAGGCCCATCCTTATCCTCGCCTTCTTTTTTAAATATTAAAGATCCCATTTTATCCATAATAATTTCGTCGACATACTCTGAAACATACTCTTTCACTATCTTAACAGGTTCCCTCTCAAATCCACTAGGACCAAAAGACTCACTCAAACGCTTAAGGAAAGAAATGCTCTTCTCATTAAACATAAGCAAAACACTCCTCCCTTATCAACACCCCAAATTTATTTAAAAATTATCCTAATCGAAAAACGATCTCACTTTCTTTTCCCTTCCTCCTCGACATCTCTAAAAACTTTTTTTACCATCAATACGCTTCTTAACCATCCTTTTTTCTCCTAATTCTTTTATTCTTTTCCAAGATCCTTTTTGCCAAAGCAACAATCTCTTCCTCATTTAAATCCCTAACCTCTCTCCTCAACTCCTCATCTTCAAGCTCTTCCCTCTCTTCTTTCCCCTTGTAAAAGGCTTTAAGAGCCGCCTTTAACCCCACAATTTTTGATTCCGTCTGAATAATAGTTTCATCCACACTCTCCGATAGATCCTGCTTTAACCTCCGTTCAAGAGAGACAGTATCTCCCCTCGGGAAAACCGTTAAAAGATCCGCGTCAAAATAGCTTTTACCCGTAAATTCTTCAGTCTCTTCCCTCTCAATCCTCTTCTCCTCTTTTTTCCTCTCTTTTTTTGCCACAATCCTCTTCTCCTCAACAAAATTTTATCTAAGTCTCATCTTTTCCTTCTCATTTTCTCTGATTTATCTTCATGTCGTAAGAAGACTTTTTCTGCAAGGGGGATGAATTGCGATGGATGTCTATTAGGGGTGATTAAATATAAATCTTCCACAAAATACTTTTAGGATAGAGAAGCTCCTCTCATGGAGCTACGGGAAGCTGACCTCGCTCTTGGAGTACAAACTCCGAAGAGTAGGCATCATGTTAAAGAAGGTCAGCGAAAATGATTGGGGCGATAAACGCCCTCAAAACGTATCAGTATGGTGCGTTGGAAAACGTTCCTAACTGTAATCCCTGTGTGAACTCGGGCAACGTGGTCAAATGGAATCCGTCTCATTTGACATGTAAGGAAGCTCCGTCTGGAAAGGCGGAGGCAGTTCACTACCCTTCTACTTCAATGTAGATCCTTTTAGCTATTGGAAGTTCTTGCTTAATTATTCTCTCTATTTTGTCGATAACATCTTCTAACTCATCCGTTATTAAGCCATCCTTAAAATTCACATCACACGTTACAAGAACCTCTTTCGGCGATAAATACATGGTTCTAAAATCTAAAATTTTTTCAACTTCTTCAAGTCCAAGGATCGCCCTAACAATCTTCCTTTTCTTTTTTGTTGTTACAGCTTCGCCTATAAGCAAATCCATATTCTCCTTAGCCAAAATAACTGCCATGATTATCAAAATTATACCTATCATCAAGGATGCTAATCCGTCCCATTTAGCGTTACCAGTTTTCTGAGTTATATATATGGCTACAGTTGCCAAGGTTAAGCTACAAACTGCTACCGAATCTTCTACGACTACGGTTGCCGCAGTAGGGTCTTTTATCTCCCTCATGGCTTCAATCATATTATTATAACCGCCCTCGCGGGTCCGTAGTCTCATCTCTCTAACCCCTATTGTAAGCGATGTGCCATCAAAAAGAAAAGCAAACCCTAAAACAACATAATTAACAAAAACATGTTCGAGGGGTTCAGGATTCTGAATCTTATCATATCCCTCAATTATAGAAAGCCCTCCAGCCATACCAAAAAGGAGAGCAGCCACAACAAAACTCCAGAAAAACTGAGCTTTACCATAACCGTAAGGATGTTGCTCATCAGGCTTTTTAGAAGCCATCCTCAAGCCAATCAGTAATAAAATCTGATTCATTGTATCGCTTATGCTGTGATAAGTTTCCGCTAACATAGCGCTACTGCCGGTGATAGAGGCGGCAATACCCTTCATTATAGCTATCGAAATGTTTCCTATCAGCGCAACATAAACGAGAGTTTTAGTCCTCATCAAAGAACCCTTTTACAATCCCTAATCCTTTAATCAAACCAGTATACCTATTGATTTCTAAATTTAAACATATCCAAGGTTTTTAAGAAAATATATTAATAAACAACAATCCTCTTCCTTTTTTACTCTTCCGCCTCAATATAGATCCTTTTAGCGATTGGAAGTTTCTGCTTAATTATTCTCTCTATTTTGTCGATAGCTACTTCTAAGTCGCATGTCGTTAAACCATCTTTAAAATTCACATCACACGTTACAAGAACCTCTTTCGGCGATAAATACATGGTTCTAAAATCTAAAACTTTTTCAACTTCCTCAAGTCCAAGGATCGCCCTAACAACAACCTTTTTATCCCTAAGTCTTACAGCTTCGCCTATAAGCAAATCCATATTCTCCTTCGCTAAAAAAATAGCCATAATCATCAAAATTATACCTATCATCAACGATGCCAACCCGTCCCATTTAGCGTTACCAGTTTTCTGAGTTACATATATAGCTACAGCTGCCAAGGTTAAGCTACAAACTTCTATTGAATCTTCTACGACTACGGTTGCTGCAGTAGGGTCTTTTATCTC
Organism: Candidatus Wukongarchaeum yapensis; assembly: GCA_016840425.1. Taxonomy (GTDB): domain Archaea; phylum Asgardarchaeota; class Wukongarchaeia; order Wukongarchaeales; family Wukongarchaeaceae; genus Wukongarchaeum; species Wukongarchaeum yapensis. The sequence goes on along the minus strand of JAEOSI010000005.1, from coordinate 5,749 downwards.
CCTCATGGCTTCAATCATATTCCTATAACCCCCCTCAATAGTCCGACGCCTTATCTCCCTGACAGCTATCATTAGCGTTGCGCCGGCAAAAACGAAAGCAAAAGCCAAAACAGCATAACTAACAAAAACATCTTCAAGAGGTTCAGGATTCTGAATCTTATAAATTCCTTCAATAACCGAAAGCACTCCAGCCACACCAAAAAGGAGAATAGCTACGACAAAACTCCAGAAAAATTGAGATTTACCATAACCGAAGGGATGCTGCTCATCAGGCTTTTTAGAAGCCATCCTCAAGCCAATCAGTAGAAAAATTTGATTCATTGTATCGCTTATGCTGTGATAAGTTTCCGCTAACATAGCGCTACTGCCGGTGATAGAGGCAGCAATACCCTTCATAACAGCTATCGAAGCATTTCCTATAAGGGCAGCATAAACAATCGTTTTAGTTTCCTTCACCCTTTTTTCAAACCCTGATGCTTTAATCAAACTAATAAGCTAATATAGTCTATGTACACTTATTTATAATTTATTAATTTTAAAAATATAGGCTATTTAACTTTAACTTATTTGGCGAGAAGTCTCCTTCCAACAGGGAGGGGATGAATCGCGGTGTTTATAAGGTTTCCAAGGGAAAGAAATATAAGATGCAACTAACCCAGAAGACCAGGATATTCCCGTCAGAGGAACAAGAAGAAGTACTTCAGGATCTTTCCGAAAAATGTCGGCTCATATACAACTTCGCCCTAGCGGGAAGAATAGAAGCATGGAAGAAAAACGGGAAAAATGTTAACTACACTAAACAGCAGAACGACCTACCAGAGATAAAAAGGAAGTATCCTGAATACAGCTGGGTCTATTCAAAAGTTTTGCAGATGGTTCTAAGGAGGCTGGACGGCGACTATAAGTCCTTCCTCGCTTTGAGGAGGAACGGGGACAAAAAAGCGAACCCTCCAAGATTCAAAGGGAAAAACCACTTTACAACAATGAATTACAACCAGTCGGGGTTCAAGCTCGATAAGGAGGGGTGGGTTGAGTTCTCCCACAACCATCCAAAAACCACCCCTTTAAGGTTCACCATCCCTGAAAAGTTCGACTTCACGGATAAAAAGGTGAAACAGGTTACAATTTTCAAAGAAGATGGTGATAAGTTCTATATCTCGATCGTTTATGAGAGAAAAGAGAAACCCTACTTGGATAACGGACTTTACCAAGCAATAGACTTAGGGATTACCAACATCATAACCGCAGTAAATACTAAAGGAAAATTTTTACAAACCAAGAATCCGAGACCGGACAAGTATTGGCAGTCGAAAATCGAAGAGATTCAGCCTAAAAGAGACCATTGCAAGAAAGGGAGCAGGAAGTGGAAACGGTACCATAGAAAACTCAGGAAAATGCAGAGAAAATGCGCAAACCAAATAAAAGACTTTCAGCACAAGTTGAGTAAGAAGCTTGTTGAGAACACAAAGGCAAACACTATAATCATAGGAGACCTAAACGTGAAAAAGATGTCTAACTCTAATAGAAATAAGGATAAAAAACGAGATAAAAGTTTGCATAGAGCAGTTCAAAACAACGGATGCCTATCCCGCTTCGCCAGATTTCTAACCTACAAGGCTAAACTTGTAGGTAAGAGAGTAATAGAAATCAGCGAAGAAAACACAACAAAAACATGTTGTGCGTGCGGTAAAAAACACGAAATGAATATATGGGATAGGGCTATGAGATGTGATTATTGTGGAAACGAACTGGACAGAGACAAAAACTCAGCCGTAAACATCATGGTTCGTTTTCTATCACAAAACGCCCCAGTGGACGGGCTATCCTCCTTCGAGGATATTCTGCGAAAAACAGGCATCCCGATAAGGATGTACTCGCAGGAAGCCCCCCTGCAAAAGCGGGGGGTAGTTCACTGTTAACCACTATCGACCACTATCATTAAATCTTATGAAATTCTATTTTGGGCAGGTAACCCTTTTGTCTTTCCACGTACACTTTGACACTCTAACCATTTATAACAAAGTTTCTAATCGGTGGGCAGAACTTTTTTACGACCCCAGAAGGTGGCGTGTTAAGCTTGAAAAAATTTCAAGTTGTAAAATAGAACTTATAAACGCTTCTAAAAACTGTTTTGACTTCATGTTATACGTAGAAACTTTTGATAACGAATTCTTCGAATTTTATGAATCCATAATAATTAAAAAAGAAACATCAAAAGAAGAACGTATCTTAGGCGAATTAAAGCTTAATAACCATGAAAAGCTCCTCGTAATCGACCGTTTCTCTTCCACCGAAGGCGTATCCCTCCTTTTAAAAAACGTCGAAAAAAAGGAAAAAAACAGGAAATTCTCCGTGTTTTTAACCGAAGAAATGGCTAAAGTTCTGGATAAACTTAAAGTCCTCTCAGTTTCCCCCCTATTCCCAAAAGGCGAACCCACCACTAACAGGCTTTATTTAGCTAAAATAACACTCTTTGAAAATAAAGCCCTACTAATCAAACGCTACCTACCACGAGAACGTTTTTACCGAGGAAACAATGAACTCGAAGCCCTAAAAACATTTAAAAAAACAGGCTTCACACCCAAACTATTTGGAGGTATAAAAACTCAGAGAAAACCCGAAAGTCGGGAACAAATACTCGCCATATTCATGGAAAACATAAAAGAATCCAAAGAGCTAGGAGAAATAATCTGGAAAACCACCCAAAAAAAATGTTTAAAAGAAAAACCACAACCACAACAATCCAACTTAGAAACTCTGATCGAAAAAGTTGTAAAAAGCGTAATTTTTCAGTTCCACAAAATAGGCTACGAACACAAAAATCGAATAACAAAAAACCTCCAAATATCTCCCCTTTACGATCTCATGCCTCTAATTAAAAAAGACATGGACAAAAACATTAAAAACCTCTTACAAAACCAGCTCATAAACACCCAAGAAGCAGAAAAAATAGGAAAAACTCTCAAAACCTTATTAGAAAAAACCCCAATAAAACCCTTCACTATCATACATAACGACGCCCAATGGCGCCAAATACTCCTAACAAAAAAAGAAAGACTCGTCATACTAGACCTAGAAGAGTTTTACATAGGCCACCCAGCAAAAGATATAGCAGACCTCATAACCGCAAACAAATTCATAGCAAAACATTTAGAACTCACAGAAAACATCATCCCAAACTGCCCCACAAAATTCCTCGAAAAAATAAACGAAAAAATAATCAAAACCTACCAAAACCTCCTAAAAACAGAAAATCTCCCATGGAAAAAACACTTCCAAAAAATCGTGAACCTATACACGCTTCTACGCCATCTCCATGATGCAGCTTACTACTCCCCACTCACAAAAGAAAAAGAAATGTTCAAAGATTTCACAAACTTTTCAATGCGCATGTTCTGGGAAACCCTCGAAAAACAAATAAAAAATCATGCAAAAACCGCGTAAATTGCAATTATATCCCCTTTTTCTCCTCGTTGGGGAAAATCCTCTCAATTTCTACCTTAATAGGGTCCACTTTATAAAAAAGGAAAATGCTTTTCTCAGAAGAAGGAAAAACATCAGGTTCAAAACCCTTCGAACTTACAAGCATTATCTTTTGAGGCAGCCAATGGATCATCCTTGCCTGATAAGCCAAAATCAAATCTCTATACATGAATCTAAAAAGAGACACCAAATTTTTAGTAAAAACACCCTCCGTATAAAAGCTATTAAATGCTTTGTTGACAGGCCGAAAAAAATTTTCTTCCAGGCATGTATATCCACAATATAAGGTTCAACCCTCTTAAAACCCTGAAGAAGAATATTGGTTTCTAAAAACTTGTAACCCATATCCTCAACAATAGTCTTCTTCACAAGATAATCAACAAGATCTCTCAAAAATCTTAATCCCCTATTCCTTTTTTAGCATAACCTATTATCTATTTTTTAAACTTAGATTTTTGATTAGTCAGAGCGTAAAGCCTATAAACCCTCCCAAAAGCCTAAAATAACATCAAAACGTTAAGATAATAATCGTACGGATCAAGGGGGAAAAGTTTTGAGTGAAATGATTCTTGATTGGGATGGCTTCGAAAAGATCCTACACTATATCCTATATACCGATCTTCGGGTTGAACCTTCAGAACATCCTCTTGTTTTTACAGATCCTACCCTAAATCCTACCGCTAATCGGGAAAAGCTAGTTGAGATCTGTTTTGACACCTTTAACGCTCAAGCTGTCATGCTCCTTGACAAAGGCGTTCTTCCTCTGATTAGTGTTGGTAAAACAACGGGAGTCGTTGTGAGCATCGGTTATACGTCTACTGAGATTGTGCCAGTCGAGGAAGGTTTCCCCATCACCCACGCTATAAGGACTTTTGATGTGGGAGGAAGCGATATCACGGATTATTTGAGAAGGTTGCTTCGGCAGAGCGGTTATTCGCTTGACACCAGCACTGAGCGTGAGATTGTTCGCGACATCAAGGAGAAACTTTGTTACGCTGCACTGGACTACGAAAAAGAATTGAAGAGTGAAAAGGCAAAGATAGAGATCTCTTACACGTTACCTGATGGCGAAAAGATAACTATACGCACTGAAAGATTTACGGCTCCAGAATGCCTTTTCAATCCCACAGTCCTTGGTATTGAAGGAAAGAATCTTAGTGAGCTAATAGTTGACGCTGTAAAAAGCTGCGACGCATCAATACGTAACAAACTTTATGAGAACATCGTGTTATGCGGCGGAACAGCCTCGCTTTCAGGCTTAAAAGAACGCCTACAAAAAGAACTTAGCGCTATCCTGCCAGAAACCACTAAAATCAACATAATTACGCCAGAAGCACCGAGTTACGCTGAATGGATAGCGGCAAGCATAATAGCTTCAAGGAAAAGTTCTAACAGGCTTTGGATAACTAAAAAAGAGTACGAAGAACATGGACCCGACATAATTCGCGAAAAACTAGGAATGTTTGTTATAGGTGAAGCCTCCGAAGAAGAATTAGGTGAAAAGCTTGGAAAACCTATCGTCATAGATATGGGAGCCGAACTAACAAAAGCAGGTTATGCAGGCGAAGACCAACCCAGAAGCGCGTTCCCTACAATAATAGGTTATCCGAAATACGAATCCATAATGACCGATGTAGAACATTACACTAGGGAATACTATGTGGGCGAAGAAGCGTTAAACCTGAAAGGAGTCCTCAAAATAACAGAGGTCGTCGGTAAAGGGCTAGGCGAAACACTAGAGGGGCTAGACGCAGGAATAGAGGAAGAAGAAGACATGTTCGTAAAAGAAGAAAAAGAAATAGAGCGTCTTCGAACAGAACTCAAGCCTGAAGTTCCCAAGCCGGCCGAGAAAAAAGCCAGGAAAAAAGAGACACTTCCTCCTGAAACAGGGGCTGCTGCTCCCGCTGAAGAGTTCCTTGACAAACTGACAAGAGCTGACAAAGGTCTTGAAGACGAAAGGGTTCCTCTTACTGAGGAGGGTTATTTAACCCACGCTTTGGAAAGAAAAGCATCCCTCATCTTTTGGGAAAGAATGTGCTTAGAAAAAGAGTTCGACTTAATCGTCTCTCTACATAAAAAAGAGGTAAAAGTAGAAGCGCCTTTAGGGACGACAGTCGAGGAGTTTGAAACCGTTTATAAGATCCCACGCGAAGGGAACGTGAGAATTATTCCAGTATGTGGCGCCTGCAACATATCTCCAGCATACAGGGAAGTTAAAGTAAAAGAGCTTGATAAAGAGACAAGGGCTGAATTCAAAGTTATGCCA
>JAEOSI010000105.1 GCA_016840425.1 Candidatus Wukongarchaeum yapensis | reverse complement strand
ATTGTTTCTTTGGTTTCTTTTTCTCCGAAGAATATGTATTTAGCGGGACTTTTACGCCCGTGACTGGATGCTCGGAATGAGGGGCTGCCACGTCCGCGTCTTTGAGCTAATATTCTTTTTCCCATTTGTTATGTCTCCTTAAGACGGGTTGGAAGAGTAATGTTTTTGGAAGGTTTTAGAATAGGCCTAGGTCTGTTGCGAGGTCTGAGGCTAAATATCCTTCTGCTAACTTTACATAAGCTTTTTTTTCGTTTTTGGTTGTTATGAGTGTGCGTACTTTTTCTACTTTTACTTCAAAAAGTTTTTCAATAGCCCATTTGATTTGGCTTTTGTTTGCTTTTGGGCTTACTATGAAGGCTAGGGTGTTTTCTTCTTCCATTTGGGTGAAGACTTTTTCTGTTGTGAGGGGTTTTAGAACTATTTGGTGGGGATCTAAATCCATCGGTTTTCTACTCCCTTTTTGGTTGTTTTTATTGTTGGAATAGGTTTTCTGTTTCGAGGGTTTTGATTGCGGATTTTGACCATATTGTTAGTCTTCCTGGGTGTGTTCCTGGGGCTAGGAGTTCTGCGTTTAGGTTTTTTACATTGCATATGTCTATGCCGGGTATGTTGTTGGCTGCTTTGAATATGCCTTGGTCTTCTGATACGACGATTAGGGGGCCTTTGGCTTGTTTGTATTTTCTTCCCCTTCTTTTTCCTTTTCCGGCGCGGACTTTTTTTCTTTTTTTGACTCTTTCTATGTCTTTTATAACTCCTATTTTTTCGAAGAATTCGATCACTTCTTTGGTTTTTTCTAGGGTTTCTATTTCTTCTGTGACTATTAGGGGTATTTGGGGTACTTCTTCTATTGCGTGGCCTCTGCTTTGTACTAGTTTTAGTAGGCTGGTGGCGGCTGTGGCGGATCTTATGGCTAGTCTTTTTTCTTTTTTGTTTATTTTCTGTTTCCATTTTTTTTCGGCTGTGGAGGGGTGCGTGCGTCTTCCTCCCACGGTCATGGGGGCAAAGGCTCCCATACTTGCTGCAGCATAACCTCTTCCTTTTACTCTGGGTACTCTTGCGACGGCGCGACCTACGCCCCAGCTTTCTGCGGTGGTTCTTTTTCCAGCGTAAGGATCTGTTCCGTACGGTTGGCGTTTGGCGGAAGCGGTGGCGAGTACTGCTCTTTTTATGACGTCGAAGCGTATTGGGGTGTCAAATATGGGGGGGAGGGTGATTTTTTCGTCTTCAGGTTCGCCGTCTAGATTATAAACATCCACTACTTTTCTACTCATAAAGAGAACCTCACGTTATAGTATTTGGTTTTGTTTTTTGACAATTAATCGCCTTGTTTGCTTTCGACGGAAATATAGGTGATGTTAGGTTTTGTTTCGATATTTTTTGGTCTTATGGCGTATCTTATGAATACAAGTCGCCTAGGGGGACAGGGAATACTTCCATCAACCATCATGTATTCGCCTTTTATTAAGCCGTATCGGACGAAGCCGCCGAGAGGAGTGATTTCTTCTCCTTTTTCCCCAAGTTTTAGAATCACTTTGTTGTATTCGGTTCGTTGGTGGAATCCCATTTGGCCGGCGCGGGGAACGGTCCACATGACCCTGGTGGGGGTCCAAGGACCTATACAGCCTACAGCCCTCACGGCTTTTCTAGATTTGTGTTGTAGTTTTTTTATTCCCCATCTTTTTACAGGACCCTGGAAACCTTTACCTTTTGTGACGCCTAACACGTCGATTTGCTGGCCTTCTTTAAAAACGTCTCTTGCATGAACTTCTTTTCCTAAGAGTTCTTTTGCGAATTCAAAACCTTCTTCGATAGAGCTGTAGCCTAGAGCGATTTCTGAAAGATCTGGTTTTTTCTGAGGAACTCCCCCGACTAAACGTGGTTGTGTGTGGGCAAATGCCCTTAAAACGTCTACTTTGGAGAGAACATTTTCTTCAAACTGTTTTAAGGATTTTTCAGCGTCAGTTTCTTTTGGTAATGTTAAGAGGCGGTTTAAATCAGGGTTAAAGTCGCTAGCCCAACATTCGCCTAAAGATTCAAAGCCGTAACTCGTGAGCTTATAGCCTCTGATTCCTGCGACGACGACGGGGGGTAAATCGATTATTGTAGCGGCTCTCATGATTTCTTGACCTGACCAAGGCGAGTAATCTCGTTCTTCTTGGACGAAGACGTGGGTCATTCCGGCTTTATAACCCATAAATCCTAGGAGTGTAGGTTCTTCACCTTCATATTCGGGCCAGTTTCTTATGCATGCTCTGGGAGATTTTGCCCTTTTACGGGGGCTGTATCCTAGTGATCCGCGGCGAGGGGCGTGTCTTCTAGGCATAAATGGACCTCCTTTCAAAAGTGAAACGGAAATAAAACTATTAATAACGAGTTTTAAAGGAATAACGTAAAGATATTATTTGTTAATATTCCTGAAAATCCTACTTAAAAGTTTTTAAGTCTATTTGTTTGTAAGTCTATTTGTTTAAAACGGTTTTCATACAATTTATACTTATTTTTATAGGTTTGTGATCAGGGGTTGAATTCTTTGAATGATAGTGATAAAAAAGAGAGTATTATAGACCGGGATACTGTTAAGAAGATCGAGTGGATGGCAAGAATAGCGCTTTCCCCTGAGGAGGAAGAGTTGTTTAGGAAGCAGTTTGAAGATATTCTTTTATGGTTTTCAGAGTTAGCTAGCGTAAATTTGGAAGACGTTGAGCCTACTTACCATGTGACTAAGCTTTCTAATGTTTTTAGGAAAGATGAGGTTGAAGAATGCTTACCTGTGGAGAAGGTTTTGCAAAATGTACCTTTTAAGAAGAAGGGTTACATTATCGGGCCTAAGATTCTATAGGGGGGTAGTATGTGGAGAATGTTGATGAGTTAACAGCTATAAAAGCAGTTCAATTGATTAAGGAGGGAAGCTTGTCTGCTGAAGAGTTGATAATGAAGAAGTTTGATAGGATTAGAAACATTGACGGGTCGTTAAACTGTTTTATTTCTGTTTTAGACGAAGTGGCAGTTGAAGCTGCTCGTACAGTTGATAAGAGGGTTAGGATGGGGGAGGATGTTGGTAGGCTTGCAGGGATTCCGATAGGGGTTAAAGATAATATTTGTGTTGAAGGGGTTCCTTGTACTTGTGGTTCTCGGATGCTTGAAAATTTTAAGCCGCTGTATAATGCTACTGTTATTGAGAGGATTAGAGGCGAGGGAGGAATTGTTTTGGGAAAGACAAATCTTGATGAATTTGCAATGGGCAGCAGTACTGAGACAAGTTATTTTGGGCCTGTGAGGAATCCTTGGGATATTGGGAAAGTGCCTGGGGGGAGTAGCGGGGGTAGCGGGGCGGCTGTGGCTTCTGGAGAAGTTTTATTGGCTTTTGGATCAGATACTGGCGGTAGTATCAGGTGTCCTGCGAGTTTTTGTGGGGTTGTGGGAATCAAGCCTACTTTTGGTCGTGTAAGCAGATACGGGTTGGTGGCTTACGCTAATAGTTTGGAACAAATTGGGCCTATAGGTAGAACTGTTGAGGAGTGCGCGCTTTTTTTTACCGTTTTTTCTGGTCACGATCCTAAGGATGCGACAAGTTTACCATCGAAGAGGGAGGATTATACTAGGTATTTGGTTGACGATGTGCAAGGGATGCGTTTTGGAGTACCTCAAGAACTTTTTGGTAAGGGGATAGATGAGAGAGTAGAAAAAGTAGTTTGGGATGCTGTTAAGGTTTTGGAAGGGTTGGGAGCAACTTACGAGGAAATTTCGCTTTCATCTTTGAAATACGCGCTTCCAGCATACTATATTCTAGCTATGAGTGAAGCAAGTTCTAATTTGGCAAGATTTGATGGTGTACGTTATGGATATAATTCGGGAGAGCAGGGGAAGGATTGGAATGAAGCTTTTTCAAAAAATCGCAGGGAGGGATTTGGTGCGGAAGTGCGTAGGAGGATTATGTTAGGAGCTTATGCGCTTTCTGCTGGATACTATGAGCAGTATTATTTGAGAGCGCTTAAGGTTCGTACGTTGTTAAAAGAGGATTTTGAGAGGACTTTGCAGGATTTTGACGCGGTATTGGGGCCTACTATGCCGTTTCCTGCTTTTAATATTGGCGAAAAGATAGATGATCCCCTTGCCCTTTACTTGAGCGATATAAACACCGTAACTGCAAACATTATCGGTATTCCTGCGATTTCAGTGCCTTGCGGCTTTGCAGATGGTTTGCCTGTGGGGCTTCAGATTATGGCGGGGGTTGGTGAGGAGGGTAAGATAATAAGGGTAGCATTTACCTATGAAAGGAATACAAATTGGCATAAAAAGATTCCACAAATCGATTTTTGAGCTTTATAATGGAGAAAATCTTTTTAGCAAAGGTTTCGTAATATTATATGGATTTACTGAGCCGTTTTTCGTTGATAGGTAGGGGAGATTTTGCGGCGTTTAGAAATTATTGTTTCAAAGGACGATGAAGCAAAGATAAGGGGAATAATAGAAGACTTTGGCGTGTCTTATTATCAACTTGATTCTGGTTCCGACACAGTTTTTATACTCGTCTTGCCAAAAACTCAAGTAGATGGACTTCTACTAGAGTTAAAACAGGTCGGAGTGGGGAGAGCTATAGGGAAGGTTATTGTTTCGAATGTTACTTTTTTTCTTTCGGGTGAGTTGTTAGAGCAGGATTCTGAGAATAAAAAGAGGCTTAAAAGGAAAGCTTGGGGCAGAGTAGCGCTTGACGAAATAACAACCTCCGCTAAAGAAAACGGTAAAATGACCGTTAATTATTTAGCTTTAACCGCTTTTGCCGCAGTATTGGCTGCTTTAGGGTTGTTAGCCAATAATGTTGTAGCGATTATCGGGTCAATGATAATAGCACCTCTTATGGGGCCCATTGTAGCAACATCACTCTCCACGGTAATTTCTGAAAAAGAAATGTTTAAAGACTCTATACAAGCGGAAATGGCTGGGATCGGGATATGTATCGCCGCAGGAGTCGTTGTCGCAAGACTTTTCCCCGAACCTTTCCTCACCAGCGAAATACTAGGAAGATCCAGACCAAGAACCGCAGACGTAGGACTAGCCATTGTCAGCGGACTAGCAGCCGGTATTTGCTTCGTATACGGCTACGCAACAACACTAGTAGGCGTTGCCATATCCGCAAGTTTAGCACCCCCGGCTACCAATGTAGGCGTACTAGTAGGAATGAACCAATACGATTACGTTCAAGGTAGTCTAGGACTACTCCTCATAAACATATTCGCCATAAACGTCGCCTGTACCCTCGTCTTCTGGGCTACCAGAATAAAACCCACAACAAAACGAAAAGAAATAGCCGCAAAAAAACTCTTCAGGAAAAGAGTACTAATAGCAGCCATAGCCCTAACCGTTACCTCCACCCCAATAATCTACGCAGCAATCAACGCCTACAACTACATCAATATAGAAAATAAAGCGATAAAAATCATAGAAGAAGAAGTAGACAACCTAAATAAGGAAGATAAAGGAGCGAAACTACTCGAAACAAAAGCCGCCTATGATTCAGATGATGAAAAGCTAACCGTAGAAGCACACATCATAGTAACAAACGAAATATCCGACGAATTCGGTGACAGGATAGCTCAGAGAATAGAAAAAGAAACCGGCGTAGAAACAGACCTAACCCTCTGGATAATTGTAGCCGAAACCCACGATTATGAAACAACTTAATCTCCCGCATATTTTATCTTAAACACGGGAATCTTCTCAGCAAGCTTCATTACTTCTTCTTCTGTTAAAGGCCGCATTCTGACATCTTCATGTATTATAGTAGAATTTCCAAATAAATCATCAATTTCTAAAGTCACTTTCATCTTTGCTTTTAATACCATCTCCAATTTTCTCAGCACTTCTCTTCCTCTTTCCTTTTGTTTTTCAGTTTCAGCCCATCTTATAGCTGTCTCAAGCATATTTTTTATCCTAATAAACACCCCTTCTACCGTAGTAATAAAAGGTTGAGCTACAGGTCCCGGTTCTATAAAGGCTCCTAATTCTGGAACCCTTATCGTCCCAGCTACCGATCTTATTACTAGTGCATTTAAATGCTCTGAGTTTTCTATAACAAGCGCGCAACGTATAGGGTCTTTTAAATCTTCGATATAAATATCGTTGAACTTAAAATTACACCTATCACATTTCATGTTAAAAAGGATGATTTTTTTAAAATAAGGCAGATCATAGGTGCTTTCCGTGACCCTCATAGCCTTTTCTTGACAAATTGGACATTTTTGATTTTTGATTTGATTAAGGTTCCAACGTTTCAGAACCTCTCTTAAATAATCATCAATTTTTTCTTCCTTTTTTACCTCTTGAACCTCTCTATCTGCGCCTAAATTTTTTCCCATGTTTCTACGTTCTCCTAAAAATCTTTCGCTCAATCTTAATTTCTAACTATTACCTTGATACTTCTTATAACAAGACATCTATTAAAAATAGTTTTAAATAACCTTTTTCGGTTTATTTTTTAAGAGTAAATATTTATGTATGATGCAAAAGAATAAAAAAAATAGAACAGACCAGAACACAAAAAAAGTTTTAAATTTAACCCTTTTCTTACCTTTTAAGGGTTTATAGGGTGTTCAATTTGGGAAAAAAAGAGGAAGAAGAAAAGAAGAAAAAAGAGGAAAAAAAGAAGGGCGGCGTTAAAAAAATCGTGGTAGACTTATGGAAGACGGGACTCCATGGCGCGGAAATTGGTATTAGAGAGAAAGAAACTAGAATGAGTAAGTCTAGACAGTTTAGTCGTGATCTCGATTTGATTGGAGCCGTAGAAGTCGATGGTGAAAAAGCAGGCCATGTTGGCATGAGAACCGGACCTTGGGAGTTACCCAAAGGAGCCAAAAAAGAGGATGAATACAAGAGACGGTTAATCATCAAAGCTTTTAGCGAAAGTGGAAATTGGGACGGTACCATCGAAGAACTCATTGGTTGGGAGATTAAGAACAGCGTTAGCGTTGGAGAGTCTCAGCCCGCCTTTATGTGCGTTGTAAGCGGGACAAAATACTTAACACTAATTGAAAAGCTTCACACTCGTTGGAGGGCAAATTATTCATTCCAAATAATCAATGAAGATGAAACCGTTGGTTTGTATACGATTAAAGCGGATCGATTCTCATTAGGTAGTGATTGGTATATAGAAGACGTGACAGGTAAGAAAGTAGCAGAAGTTGATGGAAAAGTCTTGGATATTGGAGGAGAGTTTGAAATCAAGATTTTTGATGAAGAGTTAGGTAAAAACAAGGTATTCGTAAATACACTCAAACTTTTCGCGGCTACACTCAAATATTTGGACGAGGTTGAGGACAAGATTAAAGAAACAGTAAACGCCATTGGGAAAGGTTATAAGCTAGAACTAGAGAAAAGTGAAATTAAATTCTTCAAAAACCCACGACTAATTCGAGTCTAAATAAAAAACTAATGGCATACAAAAAATCTAAATAGAAGGTCTTTAGGACATCTTTCCACAAACCAGTATACTTCTCCAAGTCAGTTTTAAATCCTTATTCGGCAGTTGGTTCTTCTCTATTTCCTTTAAGCATTTTTTTCACTATTTTTTGTGTTATTTTAGGATCTGCTCTCCCCTTGGTTTTTTCCATAATTTTCCCTACCAAATAATTTATTGCTTTTTTATCTTTTTTTGCGTCT
>JAEOSI010000104.1 GCA_016840425.1 Candidatus Wukongarchaeum yapensis | reverse complement strand
CTTGCTTACTATGGTAAGGGCCAGTTTTATGAGGAGATAAAGAGTTTCGAGGAAGCTATCAGGGTAGAGCCGGAATTCCATGAAGCATGGATCGCCATGGGTCTTGCTTACTATTGTAAGGGCGAATTTGGTGAGGCGATAAAGAGGTTTGAGGAAGCTGTTGGTATAAAACCAGAATTCCATGAAGCATGGTACATCATGGGTCTTGCTTACTATGATAATGGCGAGTTTGATGAGGCGATAAAGAGGTTCAAAGAAGCTATCAGGATAAAGCCAAACTTCCACGAAGCATGGTACAACATAGCTTGTGCAAAATGTCTTTTAGGATGTATTGAAGATTCTCTTGATTCGTTAGAAATAGCAATTAACTTGAATGAAAAGTATAAGGAAGAAGCTAGAGAAGATCCTTATTTCAAAAATATAAGAGATAACTATAGATTCTTAGAATTAATTTCTAATGGATGAAAAAAGTGATATTGAACGCAATAGTCCACAACATGAAGGTCTACCTCACCCAAAACAGCTGGTCAAACCCCTTTCTCCTCCTCTACACAAGAGCAATAACAGCCTAAAAACAACCTAATCTGCTCCCTATCACAACAATCAAGGCAAGCATTAGAAGTAAAAAATGCTAAAAATAACAAAACCACTACTATCAAGAAGCAATAACATGAAAAGGAGAATAAAAAATAAGTTAGTGGGCAAGTTCCTTCCGATCGGAAGAAAGAAAAATAGGGGGCACACACACCCTCACATGGTGCCCCAATCGGTCAGGCTAGCGCGCTCATTAAGAGGTTTTAACAATACGTTTTTTGGTGCTCTTTTTTTCTGAGTTATTCTTTCTATTTCTCGATTTTCTTCTTATCAAGGTACATAAGTTTAGCGGCAAGAATCGCCGTCAGCGCCACGACTGCAACCACTAGTATTAAAGGAATGAGTTTTTCCGCGAAATTCAGCATGCTCTTAGCATCTTTCGCATCGCTTATGCCATCGTCCGCTGAATCAGCAGTATCTTTGATAGTAATCCGCCCCATGATATTGCTGTATGAAGAGTCACTGAAGAAGGTCACTGTCTTGTTAACTATCTGGGTGGGCGATCCCGTGTTCGGTTCTACGTGAACAGTTTGGTTCACCTCACAATAGACGCCGAGAGTTGCCGTTAAATTCTCCCTAAGATGGGAGAAATACTCGTAAACCTTTAGGTCTTTTACCGTGACTGATCTTTGATAATAAGAGGTCTCTGTTGTGTTAGTTTCATCAAAGAAAACATCTTCTACGTCTTCATTTTCGCTTAGGTGGGCCGGCACGAATAAGCTATAGCAGCCGCTTCGATCCCTGTCTGCCCTCGAATCGTTGACGCAACATGGTTCATCGATATCCGTTTTGACTGCATGCGTGGTGTTATCCCACAATGTCATCACTAGTCCGGTGTGAGGCGTTGATGTCGATGGGTCTAGGAAGTAATAGGTCTCGCTCCAGAGCCAGTCGTTTCGTACGTCTTGTTTTACGACCGCGGTATCCCCGTCAACCTCATCGGTATAAACATGCCTACTGAAGTTGGCAGGTCCTGATGCGAAAAACCAAGTTGAATTATCGGCAGGGTCAGCGAGTGGAGCTGTCGTTATGAGGTTCATCATGCTTCCCTCGTAACTCCGTTCTACTTCGATGTCGTTGAAACCAGATTTCTTGAGGCTATCCAAAAGGTAGAAATTGTAACCAATAGCGAAACTTGAAAGCACTATGATCGATATCAGAAGCGCCATGTTGCCTTTGCTTTTTCTCACATTTATCCAAATTTCGCCTATTTGGCTTTTTGCCATATATCCATCACCCCTAACATTCAGAATTTCACTATAGAACCAAAAAACCAGAGGGGGAATGCCTTACTATTTTCCGCATTTCCCTGCTGCTTTGATGGAGGCATGTACCTTCACTGAAGGTGTCCTTGGGGGGGGTTCATATCATCTTCCTAGCATGTAATCTTGTGGGGAGTGCTTTGCTTTCTCTATATCTTGTTTGCAGAGTTGTAACACCTCATCAAATGATCCAATTAATATAGCGGTTGGGTCTACACTTCCTGTTATGATATGCCTTTTTACGGCAGTATCAGCCAATTCTTTTAGAATCGCTTTTTCAGACATATTTTCTGCTCTGGTACCCAGAATCATTGCTAGGAAGCGAGTAAGTTTAAAATTTAACTATTTAAATAATTATCGTTTATTTTTTAAACTAAATAATTTGAAGTAAAACAACAAAATTTTTTGAATCAAAATCATCGTTTATTTTTTAAACAGTAATAGAAATGGATGATGTGGATAAAGAACAGTTTTTCATGAAACCCTTTAAAGAAGTTATCCCTTTCTCAGTCGAAGGTATGGTAAATACATTACCTAAGATTTACCAGATAAACGCTAAATAAAAGGTAAAATAAGTCGATCAGATCTTGCCTATAATCAAGCGAAAATCTGATTCTAGACTCACTGTAGAGAAAAAAGGAGCGGGCAAGTTATTGTTAAAGAATACTGTGATTTTGAACAAAACAACATCATGGTCGCCGTAATCCAGAGCCGTTGAAGGTCTCAGTGCGCTTCTAATACAAAACCCAACAAAATATTTATGCAATATGAGAGTTTATTGACCCTTCTAAGGGGGAGGATTTGGAGAAAGGTTGAAAGCGGTTAGGAAAGGTTAGAAAGATTGGTTTATCGCTTATTGGAGAGTATGTAGATACTCTGGGGAGGAAACTGCAAAGAGAAGGGGAACAGAGGAGGAAAAACGAGAGAGATCGTTTTTAAGTTATCTGACTTTGATAAGATTCTGGTTTTATGGATTCGATCTTTATTTAAGCAAGGCATTTTATAACGACTAACCCAAGCAGGAACCTGCTTTCAATATGGAAAGGCTTATGAGGTCACGTATCTTACAAACTCTTCGATCACTATATTTTCTACGCCTCTTACGCTTTCACAACAGTCGTTTAATATTCTTTCCGTAACTTTTTGAACGACGTTTGGAGGGAGGTCGAAGTTCGAGCACTTGAATTTCGCTATCTCGATTAGGATTTTAGTGTTTGGAATGGGAAATTCTATGCACAAAAACCTGTCGGTTATTGCGTGATCAAGCAAGTCGAAGCGATTGGTTGTAAGGATCAGGAAATTCTTTGACGTATCAAGTTCATCTACTTTATGGAAGAACACTGAATTTTGCGCGAAGTGCCACTCTCGCACATAGGTTGCTCCTCTTGCCATGAATATGGATTCCACATCATCGAACAAGATGATGAGCTGGTCATGATTTAGGGCTTCTTCAAACATGTGTTTCAATTCTTGTTCTGATTGACCGTATTTCGCCTTTGCAATGTCGGAGCCGTCAATGAATAGGAGTTTAGAATTGGTTTCTTTGGCTAAAACCTTTGCGAGCGTAGTTTTACCCACGCCAACATTTCCGTGGAACAAGAATCCCTTGATGCCTTTTTTGATGCTTTTGGAAAACTGGTAATCAATGATCCTTTGACACTTATTACAGATGTTAACTATGTAGTCACCCCTAAGATCTTTTAGGGTAGGGTGGTCTTGCACGTTGGCTGGATTGATTATTTTAAAAGTTATTTGTTCACGTTTTGCCAGCATATTAACAGCCTCTTTTAGGTTGTTTTGATGATTCTATAGCCTTTTCAAGACATGCTGAGGAATCCTAACTGGTTTATGAACAGGTTCAATAGCATTAAGTCCTAATAATTGATTATTATCTTGAAGGGTTTTCTCCGAAAGATTTGATATAATCAGCCACTATTTTTGACATATAATCAGCTAACTCTTTTGAAGATTCCTTCGTCTTGGCTAATCCAGTTTGCTTGAGCGGAAACTCGTGATCGCACTTAGGGCATCTCGCAGCGTCGCATCCTAAAATCGCATAACGGCATCCTTGGCAGGCAATTGCTCTTGAATACATGAGATCGAACTCGAAGTTGCACTTTGGACACTTGATAAGCTTCTTGGTTTTTAGGAGTTTTTCAGTCACGCCAATATTTCTCAAACATGAAGTTAATACCATTATAAATCCACCTTACAATCATTTCTCCATGCGTAAGCTTCCTATATTAATTATTATCTTCTAGAAGAGACCATGAAAAAAGCTTTTCCTTAATAAGTTTGCGGTGTGGTAACAGCAAAGATTCTTCAGGATCTTGCTGCATCAACAGATAAAAAAAAGAAAGAGAAAAGAGGAGAGATCAAGCCTTAGACAGTTTTCCGTAATCTTTTGATGCTTTCATGTATGCGTTAACGTTACCAGGGGTGGCGAACGGGGGCAGTTCACAAGCGCAGCCAAAAATATAGCCTTTCGGGCTTTCTTTGCACAAAAGGACATGTTTCTTTGCTTCGTCATAAACTTCTTTAGGACTGCCTAGTTGCATAAGCGTTGTAGGGAAGTTTCCCAACAGGCAACATTTATTGCCGAATACTTCCATTACGTTTGTATAGTCTGCAACTTCTGGGCCTTCGTAGGCGACATGCATTACCGTGGCAGGGGTTATAGGGACTATGTCGTGTAGCCTCCAGTCACGTTTATGGTCTCCACAAAGATGGTATAAAACCATGGGACCAGCGCCAGCTTTGAGGGAACGTTCAACCATTTCTTTTAAGTATCTTATGTTGAACTCCTTGCATTGTTCAGGAGATAGCGTTTGGCTACCCGCTAGGATAGAGCCAGTGATTATGCTGGCGCTACCGTATTCGTCTGCTACTAATTTATTAATGTTTACGCTGTGATCAACGACTTTCTGCATTATTTTGTGCACGAGATCCGGCCGCTTGTTTGTCCAATACATGAGTCTTTCGGGCGACGCCCAGAAACCTGCAACCGTATACATGCCATACGGAAACTGGTACGGTGCAAAGAATTTGCCTGTAAGTTTTTTTGCCGCTTCAAGAGCTTCATAATGGGCTTTCATGGTGGGTCCTTTTTTGAGCTCTTCAATACTCAGTACCTCGAATTTATCGACATCTTCCGGCTCTTTAATAGGCGAATCTATGACGGCGGGAGCAGACATGCGCCCAGTTGGCATCTTGATTTTTCCACCGTAGTCTTCGGTCCAATAAACTGCATAAAGCCACATGATCATTGGTGCAATGTCGTGGAGTTCGAATGCAGCTAACGTGGATTTGACACCGAAAGTTGGATTTGTATACCAATCATTTATTGTATAACCGAAAAGGCGAGCGCAATATGACATCGCAAAGGGGTTGGATGGGATTCTGTCCGGGACCTCTCCACGGAAAAAGGCAGATGCTCTCAGACTTCCTTCTTCAAACCATTCTTGATTTACGGGTGCAAATTCAATACTCATTTTTTTCACCTATCTTTCGCGTACGCGTTCGCGTATCAATTCTTTAGCAAGCTTTACGCCTCTTGCAGCGTCTTCAGCGTAACCGTCAGCAGCTATTTTATTAGCAAATTCTTGCGAAACAGCACTACCACCAATCATCACTTTAAACTGTTCTCTTACCCCTTTGTCTTTTAACATATCAACCAGATCTTTCATGCCGAACATGGTCGTAGTCATCAGCGTGGAACAGGCAATGAGATCAGCTTCAGATTCCTTAGCTTTTTCGATGAAAGATTCCAGCTGAACATCTCGTCCTAGATCGTGGACGACGAATCCTGCTGCATCAAGCAACATTCTAACAAGATTCTTACCGATATCATGCACATCGCCTTCGATAACGCCTATAACCGCTGTTCCCGGCATGTCGGCCTTATCGACTTTCAAATGGGGCTTTAATACGTCCATCGCCTTATACATCGCAGTTGAGCATACGAGGATTTCCGGGACAAATATTTCACAGTTTTCATACCTGTCGCTGACGACCTTCATGCCTTCTGCGCAACCCTCCATAATCGCATCATAAGCGCTAATTCCCGCATTCAAAGCTTTTTGAGCCAATTCGGCGCAAAGCTCTTCTTCACCGTTTATAACAGCATCAGCTAACTGTTTCAAAATTTCTTCCCTAGACATTTTTTCACCTCATCACCAAGATTTATTACTAGTTCTTACACCGTAAACGAATCTCCCATGGTATAATATATGCTTTTTTTTAACTGTGTATGTATATTTTTACTTGAGGAGGTATGTTTTTTGTATGCTATATGTGTATTTTTCTTTAGTTTTGTTTAGATTTTAAACTAGAAAATGTTAATCGACCTCCCAGCCCGAGTGTTTAACAATAGGTATTTTCGTTAAATGGTGTTGCAAAATTAGGGGAGTGATAATGTTTTTATTCTTATTATAGCTGTTTTTTAGGTTGTTGGAGAGGTTTTTTCTGGGTATTTTTATAAGAGTAAAAATGCGTGAGACAACGTTTATAATTACCACTTTGCCCAAGCTAGGAGGTTTTTCAAGCAGTCTTCCCTCGTGGTTCTCTCGGCGTTGAAGATCTTCAACGCTCTATCCTAAAAGGCTTTCGCCAGCTTCTCCAAGACCCTCCGTCTCCGCGAACTCTTGTGAGAGGAGAGAGCTCTCCCTCATATAATACCATAAACAACGCTTTGAACCTGGTGAGATAGGAGCTCTTCGGCGCTGTGCTTTGAACAGGTCTAAGCATGATGTATGAAAAAATTTCCCAAAGTATAAAATTTCAAAAAAATTACCTTATCTTCTCACGGTTTGGTGTTCTGCTTTTGCCTGTTGAACATTTTTGAAACGTCCTTTGTAGTGTTTTGTTGCCCAGCATCCTATGCATTTATCTTTTTCGAAATTCAAACAAATTACGCAGTATGTGTCGCAAGGGCTTTTATCTAAGTCTTTGTGACATAGGCCTTTCCTCATCGGGAGGAAAGGAGAGTAAAAGATCTTGCCTATTAGGTAAAATTCGGAGCGCAAGACGCCTTCCTGAGTTCTAATAGAACATTTCTCAAAGGTTATACTTTCCAGTGTATCTTTGTCTTCTGCAGCTAGTAGGGCTATTAGGTTGTATTTGCCAAGGGTCTTAAAAACATAGATTACATTTGGGCATTTTTCAAACTTTAGAAAGATTTCCCTTAATTTTTCATCATTTTCTATCTCTAAGAAAACAAGGGCGAGATGTAGTTTGAATTCTTTTACGTTAAAGAGGATTGTAGGCTTGATTAGTTGGCTTTTTAGGAATTTGTCCAATCTTTTTTTTGCACCCATTGTTGTATATCCGATGATTTCTCCGATTTCCTTGTAGGTTTTTCGCGCGTTCTTTAAAAGTTCTCGACCTATTACCCCATCGGTGCCGTCAATTATTTCCCCATCGGTGTTATCCATTTTTAATTCCTTTTCTAAAAAATAAAACTGCTTTGGGAGAAGATTTTTTGAGTGGGCTGGTTTTGAAAGTTTTTGGTTTCTTGCTTTTGCCTGTTGAACATTTTTGAAACGTCCTTTGTAGTGTTTTGTTGTCCAGCATCCTACGCATTTATCTTTTTCGAAACTCTCACAAGTTACGCAGTATGCGCCGCAAGGGCTTTTATCTGAGGCTTTTTGGCACGCGTCTTTCCTCATTGGAAGGAAAGGGGAGTAAAAGATCCCACATATTGGGTAAAATTCGGAACTCCAGACGCCTTCCTGAGTTCTAATAGAACATTTCTCAAAGGTTATACTTTCCAGTGTATCTTTGTCTTCTGCAGCTAGTAGGGCTATTAGGTTGTATTTGCCAAGGGTCTTAAAAA
>JAEOSI010000103.1 GCA_016840425.1 Candidatus Wukongarchaeum yapensis | reverse complement strand
AATAAACAAATTAAGAAAATAATTGACATTGAAGGTGAAAAGTTCTTATAATTTAAAAAAGGCCCATGATAAAGTTATTTTTTGTAAGTTTTGTTTAGAATTCCCCAAAAATAATATTTAAGTTCTTAAATCCCCCTATTTTTTTCTTAATTCCCATCTATCTAGGCAAATCTCATGGGCATAACAGTTATCTATCTCTACTCAAAATAGATATTCTGGACACTGTTCCTAGGACGATGTAAGTTGAGGACAGAGAGGTTCTCTGCTGGTAATAAATAAGCTTTGTTTAAGGATTTTTTATGGCGGGTTTATGTATGGGTAAAAAAGTTGAAAGGATAGAAGTTGAGGGTTTTAGCTGCGAGGTTCGTTATGGTGTAACTTCTAGGGTTAGGCAGCGTCTTACTGTTTTAGATCATTTTTGGCGGGATTTTATTGACCAGAAGCCTTTAAAGGAGGCTATTAACTTCATCTTAAATCTTAAAGGGTTTGAAGATTATGTCCGTGAGAGTGTTAAGGAGTTTGTAGCCTACCCTGACGATCGTATTCTGATTATAAGAAGTGTTGGTGATCCTGAAAAGGATGTTATTTTTCAAAGACGTTGGAAGATAGCGAAATATATCGGATGGTTTCCCCACATTACTTTTCTAAACTTGGAAGAAAGCGAGATAAGCGCCTATGTCAACAAAGAAATATCAGACATTGAAAAGCGAAAGGAACTGCTTGGCAAAATAGGCGAAAAGGTTTCTAGTTATTCTATGACGCCGATAACCGTTGAACCTATAATGAGCAGTCCGAGTAAAAACTCTCTCCTTTTAAAGGCAGGGGAAATAAACATCCTCTTAGACTGTGGATTTGACGAAGAAAAAGCAAAAGAAATGATTAAAGAGACTATTAATATCGGCGATATAGATTTAGTTTTGGTTTCCCACGCCCACTTAGATCACATTTATGCACTTAAATTTTTATTTGATGAAGGGTGTCAAGCACCTATTATTGCTACCCCGATGAGCGTTGATCTCGCTATTTTAGGGAGCGGTTTTAAAGATTACTCTATTTTTGAACCCTTTTTTAGGTACTTTGTTCCAGCATTTTATGATGAAAAGATCCAGATCGGCGGAACAAAAAAAGAAGAAGAGAAAGAGGGGGAAGGTGAAGGGACGCCTTTGGAGATAACCGCGCTGAAAGCTGGACACATACCGGGTTCTGCCATGTTTCTCTTAAATCTTAACGGCTTTAAAGTGCTTTATACGGGGGACTACTATCTTTTGGATCATTTTCCTGTAGATGGGTCCCTTCAAACAATCAACAGGATTAAAGAGGAAAGGAAAGAGATAGATGTTTTGATACTTGACGCTTCTTTTGCTCATAAATCTACAGCTCCGAAGGATGAAATTAAGAAGGCCCTTCTAGAAGAGGCCGAAAGAATAATCAAACGGAAAGGCAATGTCCTCATAGGTGCAGACTCTTTAGGGTTATCCCTCGACCTTATAACCACCTTTTTTGATCACTACCCAGATCCTTCAAAAAGCCCCCCAATATACGCCGAACCAATAGTTTTTGAATGTATGAAGTGTGTAAAATCAAGATTGCTAAGCATTAGTAAAGGTTTTCAGGAAAAAATTTTAGACGAACCAGATCCTTTTTCAAGTCCTCTTGTCCGAGAATTAAAAACAGCAGACGACCGCATAAACGCCATAACCTCCCCCTCCATCATTATAAGCGAACCAAACAACTTTTCCAACCTCCCCATAATGACCTTCCTCTTTTACCTTGGAACTGACGAAAAAAACCTCATCGTTCTCACAGGCATGCAAAAGAAAGAACCAGGAACCTTAATTGAGCAAGGGAAAACTGAAAAAATAACAGTAAAATACACACCCCTCGCCCTAAAAAAACTAAAAATGAAAAAAGAAAAAAAGAAAAAAGAGTCAAGAAAAGGAGAAGGCGCGGAAGAGGAAGAGTTAGAAATCACCACCATAGACATAAAAGCCCAAATCTTTAACTTAAAACACTCGGATAAAATAACGAACTTACACCCAGACAAAGATCAAGTAATAAACACAATAAAAACCATCAACCCAAGAAAAACAATATTCTTTCACAATAGCTACGAAAACTTAGAAAAAATAAAAACGGAGATGGAACCAATCATCAAAGACCCTATCTTAATCGCAAAAACAAAAACACAAATAGCCCTAAAAGAATAATAAGGCCCTATCTCTGCCCTTTTACTTTCCCTTATTCTGGTTTCAATTTACTAACTGTCCAATTTTTATTCGGTTTCTTTTAGTTTGATATACATTCTTTGGAGTTCCATTATGAGGTTTGCAAGGGCGCCTGCGGGTACATAAAGTGTTTCGCCATACTCTCTTTTTCCATCCTCTAATATGCGTACTTCTTGGATGCTTATGTTGCCACTAAATTCTTCTCCTTTAACCTTGCGCTTACCCCAACGCGCTATGGATATCCCTCGACTGTCTGAGATTCTTATATAGGAACTTTCAACAGGCTTACTCAAGGAAACAACCTCCTTTTCCTTTTAATAATAAGGATTATTTAATAAGGATTTTTAAATAGGAGAGAGAGTTCTTTAAAAGTAATCCTCAAAAAATTTTCCTTTAATGGTTGAAAGAATGAGGCCTTATTCCTTCCTGAAATTATTAGAAAGTTAAGAGGTGTTTTTGGTATGAGCTTGAAAGGTAAGTTCATTGCCGTCCTTGCAGAGAACGGTTATGAGGATCTTGAGCTTTGGTATCCCCTTCTTCGAATGAAGGAGGAAGGGGCAGAAGTTGTGGTTGTAGGGTCTGGAACAAATGATGTTTATCAGAGTAAACATGGGTATGAGGTTAAAGTTGATAAAAGTGCAAAAGAGGTAGATGCGAAGGATTTTGACGCTGTTTTAATCCCTGGAGGCATTGCCCCTGACCGCCTTAGAAGATACCCTACTGTCGTAAAATTCGTCAGAGAAGCCTTTGAACAGGGGAAGGTTGTGGGAGCTATTTGTCATGCAGCTTCAGTCTTGGTCTCTGCTAAAATATTAAAAGATCGCACAGTAACCTGTTTTATGAGCATAAAAGACGACGTGGAAAACGCAGGAGCAGCTTACGTCGACCAAGAAGTAGTAAGAGACGGAAACCTCATAACTTCTCGAGTTCCCAAGGATTTACCCGCCTTTTGCCGAGAAATAATATCGGCTTTAATAGAAGAAAAATAATGATAAAGAAGTTAGATAGAATGGGGTCTGTGTCGGTTTTTTTAAGAAAATGAAACCGGTTGTTTTCATTTAAGGGGTAGCAATTTTTGCAGTCAAGGGTCATAATGTTGGTGGACTTGGATTACTTCTTCGCCCAATGCGAGGAGATGAGGAATTCATCCATCAAGGACAAGTCTGTGGTTGTATGTGTGTATTCTGGTCGTAGTGAAGAGAGTGGAGCTGTAAGCACTGCAAACTACATAGCTAGAGAATATGGCGTGAAATCTGGGATCCCTATCTATTCGGCGAAAAAGAAACTAGAGGATAAGGATGCTGTATTCCTACCCGTAGACCACAAGTTTTACTCAGAAATTTCAAAGAAAATAATGACAATTTTGAGGAGTTATGCAGATCGTTTCCAACAAGCTGGAATAGACGAAGCATACTTGGACGTGAGTCAAAAAGTTAAAGGAAACTTTGAAGAAGCAAAAGAACTAGCCCAAAAAATAAAAAAAGAGATTAAAGCCCAACAAAAACTCACTTGTTCCATAGGCATCGGGCCAAACAAGCTTATAGCAAAAATTGCTGCCGATGTCCAAAAACCTGACGGTTTAACTATAGTCAAGCCTGAGGAAGTTGAAAGCTTTTTATCACCCCTGCCAGTCAAGCGCCTTATCGGCGTTGGAAGAAAAACAGTCAAGAAAATGGAAAATTTGGAAATAAAAACTATCGGCGACCTAGCAAAGTATGACATGCAGAAATTGATAACACTTTTCG
Source organism: Candidatus Wukongarchaeum yapensis (assembly GCA_016840425.1). Taxonomy (GTDB): domain Archaea; phylum Asgardarchaeota; class Wukongarchaeia; order Wukongarchaeales; family Wukongarchaeaceae; genus Wukongarchaeum; species Wukongarchaeum yapensis. The sequence goes on along the minus strand of JAEOSI010000103.1, from coordinate 3,725 downwards.
GGAAAAGTATGGGCGCTTATTTCCACAATGCCGCGATGGGAATAGACGATAACCTTGTTCAAGAAAGAGGTGAAGCTGAATCCATAAGCAGAATCCATACTTTGCATGAAAATACACGAGATTTGAAAGTTATCTTAGAAGAAGCAGATCATTTGTGTGAAGAAGTTCATGAAAGGCTTGTAAAACAAAGTCTTAGTTTCAAAACTATCGGAATAATCATGATTACGACAGATCTGAACATGCGCACCCGATCTAAAACCCTCAAAAGCCCTACGAATGACTTGGAATCTCTCAAAAAAACTGTAAAAGAACTCTTTGAAAAAATTATTAACGAGACTGAACTTGAGGCAAGAAGGGTAGGCGTTAAAGTCTCAAATTTTGTTAAAGGGAAAAGAAGACAGAAACAGATAACGGACTTTATAGGGATTGCTAAGAATTAAAGTTCTATGAAAATGCCCTTTTAGGGGGGAGAAGTTTTTAAAACGCCCTATATAGTAAACTATATATAGATTACTATTCGTTAATTAATCGCCAAAAATAATCAACGTGATAGACATGAAACTAGAAGAAAAATTTCCCTTTGAAATAAAAGAAGAAAGAAAAGAAATCGAAAACCGGAAAATAGAAAATGTAGAAGGCATGACAATAGCTGGAAAAACGTTTGCCGAAAGACTAGAAAAGACAAAAGGTCTCTCAGACATATTTGAATTAGTAAAACGAGGTGTACGAAAAGTCTTAGGTTTCGGTAGGGCCGGTCTTAACTTAGGTCTAAGCGACTTAGGAGCACCACAAGGAGGCTTCATAGGAGCTTTCTACCCTGTAGGCTCAAACATAATCGTGATGAACAAAACACCACTAAGAAGAATAAGAGAGACAAACACTACCCTCTACAAACCATACGTTTTCCATGTGCTCCTACACGAATACATACACAGCTTGGGCATGACAAACGAAGAAATGACGAGAAAAATAGCCTACGAAATAAGTCACAAACTTTTCGGACAAAATCACATAGCAACGAAGATGGCTAAAAACATAGTCAAATTTCTACCGAACCTAGTATACCCTGACGCCTCTTGGACTCCTCCCACAATGGGTCTAGTAGAACTCGTAGAAAACTTCGATAGAAGCAACATAAAATACTATTCTTAAACAAATAAGAAATTTCTAAATGTTCCCTCTTTTTTTAACTTTAAAAGCTTATAATTAGAAAAATAAAAAATAGGAAGGCTAATGTTTTTCCTCAACTTTTTTTTCTTTTCCGCAATTTTATTCAAGTCTTCTAATAGGGCGTTTAAGTCTATATTTCTAGTATAGGCAACCGCGTCAAGTTTTAAGCCTCTAGAAATGAAACAATCCAAACAAATATCATATTTAATCATTATCTCTAATCCGTCGTCTCCAAATTCTTCAAAGATCCTGTGAAGATTCCAATCCTTTGTAACTTTATCAGTCAATAAAAACAGCCTACCTGATCCCTTATTTTTTAGAAAAAGGTTTTCTAAATAGCCTATAGTTTTTCAGTTATCCTTTTTATTTTTAATAGCTTCATTTAAATCTTCTATTAGGGAATCTAATTCAATCTCCCGGACAACTGCTAAGGTCCCAAGCTTTATCCCTCGGAAGACAAAACAGGTCACACAAATATCATATTTATCAAGTACTTTAATTCCTTCTTCTCCAAGTTCTTCTACGATATCGTTAATGTTCCAATCTGCTGTTATTTTATCTTCCAACAAAAACCACCTACCTACTCCTTTTTGAGAAAAAGGTTTTCTAAATAGCTTATAGTTTTTAATTATTCTTTTTATTTTTAACAGCCTCATTTAGGTCTTTTATTAAACCTTCAACATCCATTCCGTGAGCTTCTGCTCCTTCTTCTATGGTTTCGAAATCTGCTATAACACATCCTATACATCCAAAACCATGACTGTGAAAAACCTTGATTGTTTCAGGATATTTTCCTATTACTTCTCCAATGAGCATATCTTTTGTGATTTTTTCGTCAATTTTTTCAACCATTTTTATATCACACCTTTTTTAACTTTCATAGAGTAATTAAGTCACATAAATAAACCTCATCTTATTTTATATATTTTAGCTAACTGAGGGGTTACTTAATTACAAAAAAAATACCAAAAACTATGATAACAATTTAATAAACCACTAATAGGAGGAGAACCTAAAAATAACTATAACCTTTTTAAAAGGTTCGTGAAAAATGTCAGCGCCTGAAAATATTGAAGAATTACTTCAAAAAGGAAACCATCTTTACGCTCAAGGAAAGTATGAGGAAGCCTTAGAATGCTATTCAAAAGCCCTTAAGATAAACCCCAATTCAGGACACGCTTGGTCAAACTTTGGAATGGCATTGCGTGCTTTGGGCAACGTAAAAGAAGCGTTAGAATGCTACGATAAAGCCTTAAAAATCGATGAAAACTTGATAGAAGCTTGGATTAACAGAGGTAATGCCCTAAGAATTTTGGGAAAATTTGATGAATCCCTAAAATGCTATGATCATGTTCTGAAAATAAAGTATGACATTCCTCAAGCTTGGATAAACAAAGGCGCAACTTTAAGGTTAAAAGGCATGCTTGATGAATCCCTAAAATGCTATGATCATGCCTTAAATTTAGATCCCGTAAACCCCGATATTTGGAATAATCGTGGAAACGTTTTGCATTTGTTGAGCTTAAATGAGGAGGCCTTAAACTCTTTTAACAAAGCGATAGAAATTGATGAAAATATCAGCGAATCATGGTTCAACAAGGGTATAGTACTCCACAAGGTTGGAAGATTAGAAGAAGCGTTAAAATGCTTTAATAGGGCTTTAGAAATCGAACCTAACTTTGTTGAAGCTCTCGTAAACAAAGGGGAAATACTTCAAATCATGGGAGAATTAAAAGAATCCTTAAAATGTTTCAACCGAGCCTTAAAACTTAATCCCAACGACAAAAAAGCGTTAATTGATAAAGGAGTAACCTTCTATCACGTAGGCGAGTTTGAAAAAGCATTAGAATGTTTCAATCAAGCTTTAAAGATAGACCCACAATACACCAAAGCTTGGCTTAACAGGGGCGTAACACTTTACACATTAAACCAAAAAAATCAAGCTATGGACTGCTTTGCACGTGCAATTGATCTTGACCCATCTTTAGAACCAAAGATCAAAAAAGCAGGCTTCCTCCAGATAAAGAAAAAATCTAACAATTAGTAAAATTTCCTTTGATCAACCTTTAAAGTTGATTTTTTAAGTTAAAATTTTTTATCTTAGTTAATAGCGTGGTCTTTAACTTTAAAACATTAAAAAGAGCGTCATAGATCTTTAATGTTCTATCGTTCACTTTTTACCCCCTCTCCCTCTTTATTTTTAATCAAAATTAAAGAAAGTAACCTATAAGATTAGTCAATAGAACTATATAGATATTCCCCGTTCTATTGAGTCTAAATCGGAAAAGTATTTATTTGATTTCAAAATATTTGCTCGAGATGGAAAAAGTGTCAACAACCACAATCCAAACAAAACTTTTACCCAAAACATTTCCAGATAACAATTTCCAAGAAGAGAACATCTTTGGAAAACTATGGCAAAGAGAAGAACTCCTCCTCATAATGTTCCCCCACAAAAAAGAAGTAATATCCTCAAAAAAACTCTTCGAAAAGATGAAAAAATTTGAAGAAACATTCCCGGAAGAAAGCATCATCGGGATATCCACGATGTCTGC
>JAEOSI010000102.1 GCA_016840425.1 Candidatus Wukongarchaeum yapensis | reverse complement strand
CGGCTGGCTTCCTTTTGATCCTGCCCTTCGTTTTTTTGCCTGTTCCACGCCTCTTCACATACCGCGTAAATTGGAGGCTACAAATTGTGAAATATCCGATTTTAACCTTCGTTACAAGGGGCAAAAGGGCACTAATGTGAAAATTTATCCTGTTAACATTAAGCCAAAAATTAAACGCATTAGTTAACATCATAGAATGAAACCAAAATTTTTTTATGTACTAGGATAGTAGGTACATAATAATTAGAATTTGTTTTCACAATTCACTTTCTTCTTATTTTTCAGTTTTTGGTGGCGTATTTAAATGGGAAAGAAAAAAGAAAAAACGGAAATAGATTCTAGACTGGCCCAGAAAATGCTTGAAACCCTAAGAATTTTCTCCGAAGCTAGTAAAGGAGCTTTTAAAGAGATACATCAGAGGCTTAGCAGGTTAGAGTCAAAACTCTCCGAGTTAGAACAAAGGATGATCACTTTTGAAAAATCAGAAAAAAAGCCATCAATCTATCCCCCTGTTACCTTAGCGCCACGAGAAACTATGGTAAAAGAACCGTCCTCAGAGGTAGGTGTTGTGCCTGAAGTACCTGCTCCTCTCCCTACCGTTCCTGCGCCCGAAGTGAAACCTTCCCCCGCTGTATCGACAACTCCTTCTGTTTCCACGTCTACAACTTCGCCGTCTATCCCCACTGTTCCTCCCCCCTCTATGGATACAAAACCTGCCACACCATCTACACCTCCTACTTCGGAGCCTGAAACACCTGTTCCCCAATCGCCTACTTTTCCAGAGTTTGGAGTCGAAGGGGCTGATGATGAACGTTCTGAAATATTAAAAGCCCTTAAAAAACTCGAAGAAATCTAAAAAAACGAAAGTTATTTAGAAACTCTTAAACTTTCTTTCTATCTTTTTTAAGAGGTAACTTATTACAATAACGTTATTATTATCCTTTCTTTTCTATTTTTTTGGCGGCTGTGTTTTATTGAGCTCTCAGGATTTTTATTTTGAGGCACATAAATTGGATGGATTGGCAAGAATCGGTAAGATTTACTTAAATAGAAACAGTTTTTTGACGCCTTGTATTGCTCATCCATCGATTTTTGAAAATCTATGGAGGGTAGGAGATGATTCAGAAAACCCCCTAAAAGTACTAATTCCTCAAAATTTTAGATCTTCCTCACCCGCCTTAATTAAGACCGAAAAAAATTCAGACCTTTTGTATACTATTCCTTCTCTAAATTTCGAGGGAGACGTTGTTAATCTTTTGAACCTTGTAAAGAATTTAATTTGTGAAAAAAAGTTATTTGATGCTCAAGATTTAGCTTTTCCCGTACCTTGTAATTTAGAGCCTTCTAAAATTTCTTATCTTCTAAAAGAAGCCGTTAAATTAGGTTTAAGGTATTTTATACTTCAAAGAGTTTCTAGTTTATTAAAGAATCCTCGTAAAATGATTGATATAATAGTTGGCGTTATTAAAAACATCTGCACCCCCGATTCCGTCCTCCATTTAAGCTCCTTTATCCCTCCTTATTTTATGCGTTTTCTTTCCTATCTCGGAGTGGACATTTTTGATGATTCCGTCGCATATATTGCTGCAAGTCAAAAAAATTACTTAACTTTTAGTAAAGTCCTTGATTTTAAAGGGTTGAAGGAGCTTCCATGTCCTTGTACTCATTGTGAAAATTTTGACCTAAATGCAGATTTTAAACATAGTAGAGAGGAAATTTTTGAGTTTTTACTTGCCCACAATCTTTCGGTTTATAAGAGCGAGATAAGATCGATCAGAGAGGATATCCGAGGAGAGGTTTTCAGGGAAAGCGTGGAGGCAATAACACACGCCTCACCCTCTATTAAGGGGGCGCTTCGCATTCTTGATCGTGATTCAAATTATTCCAGTCAAGTAGAAGAGGCTATTCCAGTTCGTCGTAAGTCTGTTTTTTTATGCTCTAGTTCAGATTCTCTTTATCGTCCTATGGTTAAACGATGGAGAAAAAGAATTATTGAACGGTGTAAGCCTCCAAAACATGTAAAAATCGTCGTGATTTTGCCATGTTCTGCTAGAAAACCCTACTCTTTTTCAAAGTCTCACAAGTTTTTCCTTCGATCTATAAAAGGAGGAGCAAGGAAAAAGATCAAAATGGTACACGAGATCATCTTAACTTCTCCCTTGGGAGTTGTTCCAAGGGAGCTTGAACTGACTTACCCTGCTTCTAAGTATGAAATACCGGTGACGGGGCATTGGGACTGGGAAGAAAAAAAGACAGTAACCGAAGTAATGGGCAATTATTTGAGCAATTTTGGGGAAGATGTCCATTTTCTTGCTCACGTTGATGGGGTTTATGCAGAAATTGTTAGGGAGGCGTCAGATTATTTGAGTAGAGATGTTGAATTTACCTGTTTAAACGGTGAATCTCCGAAGGCTGAAGGCTCTTTAAAAAGGCTAAAAAGTGCAGTATACGAGGCTTTAAAAGATCGAAATAATGCTGTTTCTAATCCTAATCTTTTTCATATAGGCAGGGGTAGGATGATTGCTGATTTTCAGTTTGGAAGTGGTGTGGGAAACATTCTCCTCCCCCCAAGTATGAGAATAAAAGTTGAGGGAAATTATCCCCGTGTTCAACGGTTTTTTATAAATAACGCACAAGTTGCCACTCTTGTCCCTGAGGACGGTTTACTTGCCCTAACCTTTTTGGGGGGAGAGAAGTTGGTTGAAAAAGGTTTTTATTTCGTGGAATTTGATGGTAATAAGATAGAGGGAGGAACACTTTACTGTGTCGCCGTATCTGAAGCTGATAAGCAAATAAGACCCCAAGATGAAGTTTTTATCGTGAATAAAGATAGGCGCATTTTAGCCGTGGGAAAAGCTGTTTTAAGCGGTAAACAGATGGTGATGGCAAAGAAGGGTCCTGCTGTGCGGATAAGACGCAAAAATAAACAGGATGAAACCTAAAAATGTCAGTAAAAAATTTTGAGACAAGAAGCCTAAAAGATCCCGATTTCTCTAACGAAATCAAAGCTATAAGAAGCTATCACTTATCAAAGATTAAGAAGAAAGAAGTTTTAAGCGTTAAATATTGGATAGAACAGGATCGTTTATTGAAAGGTATTGGAAAGGCTCTAACCATTATTTTACCAACAAAGGGATGTTCATGGGCTCTTTCAAAAAGCGGCGGCTGTTCTATGTGCGGTTACATAAACGACGCAGTAAAATATGGTGCTAAAAGTGTATGCGATAGTGAAAAACTTGTATACGAGTTTGAGAAAACTTTGAAAAACAACCTTGACAAAGAGTTTGAAGCTTTAAAAATATTCACTAGTGGCAGTTTCTTTGATGAGTCCGAGCTTTCAAAAGAAGCACAGAAAAAAATCTTTGAAACTATCTCTACGTATAAAAATGTATCAGAAGTCGTTGTTGAGTCCCGTCCTGAATATGTAACATCAGAAAAAATAGAGGAAACAGTAAACATCCTAAATGGAAAGACCCTGGAAGTAGGAATAGGTCTTGAAACCAGTAACGATATTGTAAGGTCTAGGTGTATAAATAAAGGCTTTTCTTTCCAAGATTTTTCTAAAGTTGTGCATGAAATCATTGACGGAGAGGCACGCGTAAAAGCTTACATTTTGATTAAACCACCCTTTTTATCAGAAAAAGAAGCTATAAATGACGCTATAAAATCGGCAATAGACGCCTCAAAAGTAGGGGCAAAATCCATATCTTTTAATCCTTGTAACGTTCAATCAGGCACATTAGTTGAAAAACTTTGGAAAAATAAAAGTTATCGTCCCCCTTGGCTTTGGAGCATAATAGAGGTTTTGAAAAAAAGCTTTAACAAAATAAAAAGCGATGTCGACAGAATTATTTGTGACCCTGTTGCAGGAGGAAAAAGTAGAGGATCCCACAATTGTGGCAAGTGCGATAAAAAGGTTTTACAAGCTATAAGAAAAACAAGTTTAAACCAAGATCCAGAAATGCTTGGTGCGGTTTGTGATTGTTACGAGGTTTGGAAAACTTTTCTTGAATACGAAGCCTTTTCTCAAGATCCTGATCCTAGTTTTATTCTTTCTCTGTGAAGGGGAAAAGTAGGCGTTCTGATTCGACGTAATAAGCTCTAGCCTCTAAAGATCTTAGTTCGAGATCTAGGTTCATTGCAAGCCTTTTTAGGCTCAAACTTATTGCTGGTTGTTCCTCTATTTTTACTATATTTGCTCCTATGTTGAGGAGATCATTTGCTTCCTCATACCCTATTTTTGAAGCTATTATTGCAAGTCCTTGGGAAGCTTTGTCTAAAATTTTCATCAATTTATTAACTATTTCAGAATTTATTGAATATCCTATGATGGTTGCAAGTAAATCTATTGATTTTTCTTTTTTTCTCTCTCCTGTTTGTATGATGGAGTTCTCCCCAATATTTTTACTTAGAGTAGTAGCTATTTCGTAAAGATTAGTGGGTGCAGATAGTTTTGCAACGTAACCTATCACATTATTCTCATTTTGAGCAATTATTGGTTCTTGTATCTCCGCTTTTAGCATGTTTTGTAGGATATCGGTGTTGGGTCCGAAGTTTTTAACGTTATCAAAAGCCTTTCCTAAAGCGTAGAGATTGACACCTTTCCGTATCAAAGCTTTCGTGAGGTTTAATTTTTCGCCCAAAAACATGTTTCTATACTCTTTGTAGTGTATTAGTAAGTTTGCATGTTTTTTTAGTGTTTCAGTTACAGAAACACGATCAACGGCGTAAGCAACAGTACAGTTTAAAATCTTTTGTTTTTCCATTTCATTTTTCGAAATATCCCCTATCTGGATCCCGATAGGTCTTTCAAGGTGGTGAGAAAATAGTCCTTCTATCTTCTCGACCACCTCCTTCATCGTCGCCAAACAAGATGCCTCCACCTAATAGGGTTTCCCATTTTCCTATCTTACAATCGTAATGTTTATTTTATCTTTTGTATTTATCTATTATATATGAACAGGGAGTGGGTAAGCATTAAAAACGCTGTTAACCGGGAGTTTATAGCTGCCGAAAGTCTCGAGTTAATCGGTAGCGGTTTATCTGCTCGCCAGGCTATTAAAAAAGTGGCTGAAAAATTTGCCATATCAGACTGGAAAACTCATTCTGCAGTTCATGCCCTTGTTTTTGAAACTCTCAGAGCGAGAAACGTTTTAGACAGGATAATAAAAGAAGTTTTAAACAATAAATCATTAAAAGATTTGAATCCTTTTATGTTGAATGTTTTGAGGGTTGCAACTTACCAAATGCACATTCAAAATGTTCCCGCTGCCTTGGCAACCAATGAGGCCGTAGTTTCAATAGGACAAAATATGGAGGAGAAAGATAAACAACTTATCAACGCTTTAGCTCGCAGGATAGAAAAAATACAACCATCCACCATAATTGAAAATACATCGGATCGTTATGATGTCCTTGCATTGGAATACTTTATGCCAAAATGGCTTGTAAAACATTTGATAGAAGTTTGGGGAGAAGCGCGGGCAAAATCCATAATGTCTAACCTTGGAAAACCTCCAAAAAGAACCATAAGGGTCAACACGCTTAAAATAAGCCCTGATACTTTTCTCGAAATGGATCACAGAATGCAGTTAGAGAAAACACCTTTGCTCGACGTTTTTAATGTGGTTAAAACAGAAGTACCTCTGCCAAGGGTTAAAGGGTATAAAGAAAGTTTATTTTTCATACAAGATTTCGCTTCAACCCTTGTGTCCCACGTCCTTAAACCTAGTCCAGAGGATGATGTTTTAGATGCTTGTGCTGCACCTGGGGGAAAAACAACCCACATCGCTCAATTAATGCAAAATAGGGGACGTATAGTGGCCATAGATATACGGAGAAGGAGGGCTTTAGAACTTCATAAAAAACTAAAACTTTTCACTGTAAAAAACACTTCACTCATAATTGCAGACGCTAATATGTTACCCCTTAAAGCAACTTTTGATAAAATCCTTTTAGATCCTCCTTGTACTGGTAGTGGGACGATAGGTTCACGCCCAGAAAACAAATGGAGATTAACAAAAAGATACACAAAGTGGATATCAAAACTTCAAATAAAACTTTTAAACCACGTATCAAAAGCAGTAAAACTTGGAGGAACACTCGTTTACTCTACATGTTCAATAATTAAAAATGAAAATGAGGATATCATAGAGAAATTTCTGCAAAACCACCCCGATTTTTACCTTGAAAGGACAGAGCCCTTTTTAGGAGAACCGGCTATTAACATGCCTGAAGCTCAAAGATTACTACCTGATAAGATAAATTGCGAAGGCTTTTTCATAGCAAAAATCCGAAAAAAGCATTAAAAACCTTTTAACCATCTTCTCCCCACCTTAAACCCCTATTATCTTTCTTAATTTTTATTGTTTTTTATTGAAATATTTAAAAGCCCTGTTTTCGATCTAATTATTTGTTTATATATATCCCGCTCTATTTCGTTGGTTTTTGCGGTGATTTTTATGCAAGGAAAATGCCTAATGATCGTGATAGATGGAATGGCTGACAGACCCCTCTCTACCCTAGAGGGAAAAACTCCCCTCGAGGTAGCAGAGATTCCTAACATACACAAAATTGCGAAGGAAGGTATGTGTGGGCTGCTTCACTCTTTGGGCCCCGGCAAGCTTCCGGGTTCAGATACTGCTCATTTAGCTATCTTAGGGCATGACCCTTATAAAGTTTATACTGGCAGAGGTCCTATTGAAGCTGCTGGCACGGGATTGAGTTTACAAACTGGAGATATTTCTTTGCGATGCAACTATGCAACTGTTGATGAGAATTTCACGCTTATAAACCGTACAGCAGACTATATTCGTGAAGGTACAGAAGAACTAGAAAGGGTGATAAATGAAAGGATAAGCTTGTCTGATCCATCAGTAGAGTTTATTTTTAGAAACAGCGCCGATTATCGATGTGTTTTAGTTTTGAGGGGTGATGATCTTTCACCCTATGTTTCTGACGTTGATCCAGGGGAAGTGGGAAAAAAACTCCTTGAAGCAAGACCTGAGAATACTAATGCGGAAGCAAAAAAAACATCAGCCCTTGTTAACGAGTTTGTTAAAAAAACTTACGAAGTGTTAAAGGATCATCCTGTAAACCTTGCTCGTCGACAAGCGAACACGTCTCCAGCAAACGTCATTATGCCAAGGGGTGCGGGAAAAACCCCTGTTCTTGAAGATTTTTACTCAAAATGGAAGCTTAAAGGCGCATGTATTGCAGGAATAGGGCTAATAAAAGGTCTCGGTTATCTTACAGGCATGAACGTTATAAAGGTTAAAGGCGCTACAGGTTACATAGATACAAACTATGAGGCGAAAGGCAACGCAGCAGTAGCAGCTTTAAAAGACCATGACTTCGTGCTACTCCACATAGAAGCAACAGATGAAGTGTCCCACGACAAAGACTACAAAGCAAAAATAACCGCCCTAGAAAAAACGGATAAAATGATCGAAACAATTCTAAGCAAAATCCCTCCAAAAGCCCTTCTCGTCATCCTTAGCGACCACACAACCTCCACCGAAATAGCGGAGCACACAGCCAACCCCACCCCCATAATCATGTGGGGTCCAACTCTCAGAGTTTTTCAAGACTTCGCAGAAAAGTGCACTGAAAAAGAGATGAGCAAAGGAATGCTTGGAAGAATAAAAGGTACAGAAGTTATGCCCATAATCTTGGATCTGATCAATAGATCAAAAAAGTTCGGCGCTTGAAAAGATTAAGAGCCCTC
>JAEOSI010000101.1 GCA_016840425.1 Candidatus Wukongarchaeum yapensis | reverse complement strand
ACTACAACTTTTTCAGCATTAACTATCACTATTCTCTCGCCACATAACAACCTTTTAGCCACCTTGCTTGCCAACCGCCCTAAAACCGCATTTTCGCCATCAATTATCGTTACTTCTTCCACAGTTTTTTCCATCTTTCTATCCTCCCATCAATTAAACCATTATTTTGATACTTTTTCCCTCAGGGTTTATCTCTAATAACTCCTCGATAGTCATACATTCCCCGCCAACGGTCCTAATTTTCTCAACAGCCCTCTCAGAAAATGATAACGCTGCAACTCTCACCTTACAATTTATATACCCCGAAGAAAGCACCTTACCCGGCACCACCACCAAATCTCCATCCTTACAATGCCTATTTACCTTGGATAAATTAACCACAGGCCTCAGTCTTCTAGGCTTTGATAAACAACGATATAACGTCTTCCAAACTTTCCCATCACCTCGAGCACGCCTTCTAAGCTCCGAAAGCAAAGCAATAACAGTAGGATCGGTCGGACCCGTAGATTTTGTCATATTTATACCCCTAAGAAATCCTTAAATGCACACCTTAAACCTCAAAAAGACGATCTCAAACGCAACTAATAATCAATAAATATCACAAAATTTTACTTGGTTTTATTTAATCATTTCGCTATAACCTTTTTATAAATCTAAACACGTTTTTAAAGTAAGCATATTAAGCGAAATAGGGCAAATACTTAAAAGTTTCGCAACAAAGTATAAAAAAAAGAAAAAAACAGAGCTAACGTAACACTAAAAATTTTTACGCGCTCATCGTCTTCATCTGTTCTTCTAATTCTTGAGATTTTTTAATAAGTATTTGAGCAGCTTGTCTTACAATACTTTCTGGAGGTATACACCCTAACCCTTCTACCGTGAAAATAAACTTCGTATCATTCTCATTAATTTTTATAGCATCAAAATCACAAGCTTCGGCGCATGCATCGCATAAAGTACAAGCCAGAGGATCAATACAAACTATTTCATCACCCTCACGCTTAAGAATCTGTTTCGGACAAGCTTCAATGCAGTCTTCACAAAGGGTGCATTTTTCAGAATCAAAATCAAACTCCATACAATATTTATAAGCGGAAACAGTTACAGGTTGCCATTTTGCATGATCTTTCCCAGTACCCATCTTCGCAAAGACTTCAATCTCAATTCTCTGTCTCGGTACAAGTCTTATTATGACTATATCCGGAGAAACAGGAACTACTTCGGGATCCGAACTCTCAAAATCCCCAGAATAAACTACTGCAATACCTTCCCCTGCCTCCTTTTTCAAAGTAAAAGTCACATTACATTTTGGACATCCTACCCCTTGGCAGTCACAATCCTCACTAAATCCATACTTTCCCTCGGGCGTAGTTAACGGTATCAAACCCAGTCTATGTGCAAGTATTTCGTCAAAAAGAACCGAATTATTCTCCACAATAACAACTTCATCTATCGCCATTGTAGGCACTTCTGCCATAATAGTCCTACGCAAACTGTTAATAAAAGCAGGAGAAACACCCTCTACAATAAACCTTATACGATTACCATCCCGCTCAATAATCTCTACATCCATCCTCTAACACACAACCCTTCAGAAGAACAAAATTATCAAAAAAATAATAGAAAGCGTAATAAAGATATATTGATCATTTATCAACATATCTATTTATCAACATATCTCCGCATTTTAAACGGGGATAAAAAAATAAAAGTAGATTTTGAAGGGTTAAACGTTGTCTAATCACTTTTTCAAACAACTTGATAAAAACTTCACCCTAGATAAACTACCAGGAGTCGGCTCCAAACTTGCTAAAAAGATAGTATCTTTCTACGGCTCTTTAGAAACAACGACAGAAGCAATCCTTGATGGAGATATAGCGGGTCTATCTTCCATAGAAGGTATCAGTCAAAAAACTGCTATAAACATCGTAAAAACAGCGTTTGCTTCAATAGAAAACATCAGTGTAGAAGGAATTTTGAAAACAGAAAATGCGGTAAAAATTCATGATCGTATACTAAAAATAATCTTTCCCTTCTGTAGTACTAATTACGCTAAAAACAAATTATTTCTTTACTATCCCCTCCCCCCCCAATTCCTTGAAAAAATACAACAAAGATATGAAAAGCTAAAGATAGCGAAAAAATTAGTAGGAGATCTTAAAGAAGAAGATTTGGAAAAAATTAAAAAAATCCTGTCAAAAATTTCACCCCTATACATAACCCGCAAGAAAAAAAAAGTAGAAGACCGAGTAGTTATAACAGAAAAAGAAGAAACCTATAAAGAGTTCATAAATAAGAACTGTTCAGATTTTTGCCCAATTTATCTAATCGAAAACATGGATGAAGCAATAGATTATGCAAAATCTTTTAGCCTAGTCTTATTGATAAGCGACTCCCTTTATATGGATCATTCCCTCGAAAATATTCCAAACCTCGAAATATTATCTACTTCGACAGATATAATCGATATTTTTCCCGAACTTGTCCTGAGTTTTTACACACAAAAATATGAAACCATTAACGCTGTTTGTAACCTAAACGATCTTTTAAAAGAGTTAAACATAATGCCCACAGTTGAAAACCTTGTAGGCTCTATTAATCCAGAAGCATTAGAAACTGTCGCAGAAGGAATATCCTACCTTACGCTAGATGGCGACATAGCCGAAAAAATAGACCCGGAAATAGACAGATACCGAACAGCTTTAGAAAACCTCGATGGAATCATTTCGGATGTAGAAGTTTGGGCAAACGAAGAAATTTCAGGAAAAATCGGTGAAAGCTCTATAACCCTTAAAGGGGAGCAAATACTTAAACTCTTAAAAGAAGCCGACGAAATGGGTAGTCTACGCGGAATCGTGGAAGAAGATATCGTTGAAATCATCGAAGAAACAGTTACAAAAGCAGAAGACAAAATAGCAGAAAAACTAGAACTAACCCCCTCAGAACTAGAAATTATTGAAGGACTCTTTTCCCGTGAAACAGCCTACCCCCTACAAGTAAACAACATACGCTTAAGAGAACTAGAAGACACCCTCAGAAGAAACTACACAACCAAAAAATACTGGTTACTTAAAAAAATAGCAAACCAATTAAAAGAATTAGAAGAAACGACAAGAGAATCTGTAAAAGCCTTGCTCGAGTTCGACGTACACCTCGCAATAGCCCTCTTTGCGAAAGAATACAATCTAAGCCCCCCCGAAAACCTCTACACGGACACTTATGGAATATCCTTCAAAAACGGATACAATCTCTTCTTAAAAGAAGCAGAACTAGAAAAAGGAAACCCCGTAATGCCCATAAGATATAAGGTGGGAAACATACCAAAAGACCAAGAAGCAGAAGTAGGAGACGAACGCGTTATCATCTTAAGTGGCGCTAATTCGGGGGGGAAAACCACATGCATAACCCTCCTAGCCCAATTATTAATAATGGCGCAATCAGGACTACCAATACCCGCCGAAAACGCTAAAATAGGGCTTTTCGACGAACTATACTACTTCGCAAAAACAACAGGAACAATGGACGCAGGAGCCCTTGAATCAACACTAAAAACCTTCGCCAAAGTCATCGTAGAAGGAAAAGGATCAAAAATAATCCTTGTAGACGAAATGGAAGCAATAAGCGAACCTGGAGCCTCAGCCAAAGTAATAGCAGCAATCCTCGACATGCTAAACGAAAAAAAGAACTCCTGCGGCGTATTCGTAAGCCACCTAGCAGAAGATATTATAAAATTTACAAAAAACAAAATACGCATCGACGGCATAGAAGCAACAGGACTCGATAAAAATCTAAACCTCATAGTAGACAGAACACCAAAATTCAACTACCTCGCCAAATCAACACCAGAACTCATTGTAGAACGCTTATCCCGCCTCTCTGAGCAAACCCCTGACCATGAAGTATACGATAAAATCCTTGAACGCTTCAAAGAAAAAGAAAACCCCTAAAAAACCAATCAAATCCGAGGAAAAACAAAATATGACCCCAATAATAACCTTGTTAACCGATTTCGGACTAAAAGACACTTATACAGCCCAAATGAAAGGTATAATCCTCTCCATATCCCCCGAAACAAAAATAGTAGACATAACCCACCAAATACCCCCTCAAGACATACTACAAGCAGCCTACTTACTAAGCACAGCAACAAAACATTTCCCAAAAGAAACCATTCACATAGTAGTAATAGATCCTGGAGTCGGAGGCGCTAGAAAAGCAATTGTAATACAAACAAAAAGATCCCTTTTAGTAGGACCAGACAACGGTGTTTTAACCCTAGCCGCAGAAGAAGAAGGCATAACGACAATAGTACAAATAACTAACAAAAAATACATGTTAAATAAAATCTCAAAAACCTTCCACGGCAGAGACATTTTTGCTCCTGCAGCAGCTTTCCTCTCGAAAGGTATACCATTAAGCGATTTAGGACCAGAACTAAACAGCCAAAACATAACATATCTTCCCATCGAAAAAGCGAAAATTATCGAGGAGAAAATAGTGGGTCAAATAATACACATTGATCGCTTTGGAAATGCAGTAACAAACATCCCAAAAGAAATCACGGAAAAATTTGGCATAACATATGGCGATAAAATTAGGATAAAAATCAATGAAAAATTAAAAGAAGGGGAAAAAATCAAATTTGTCTCTACCTTTTCTCAAGCGAAAAAAGGCGAAATAATCGCCCTTATAAATAGTGATGACAAA
This sequence comes from Candidatus Wukongarchaeum yapensis, assembly GCA_016840425.1. Lineage (GTDB taxonomy): Archaea > Asgardarchaeota > Wukongarchaeia > Wukongarchaeales > Wukongarchaeaceae > Wukongarchaeum > Wukongarchaeum yapensis. The sequence goes on along the minus strand of JAEOSI010000101.1, from coordinate 3,027 downwards.
CTAGAGCTATCTATCAACCAAGGAAGCGCCGAAAAAATATTAAATCTCAAAGTAAAACTGCCCTTAGAGATAAAATCGCCCGCATAAAAACGATAAAAAAAGTAAAATTCAGTAAAAGAATTTGCGCAGAGGAGGAGTGTAAACAACGTTGACAATCGTAATTATAAAGTGTGTCCGCCTATGCTTTTTAACCATGATGTTTTTAGTTCGTTGTATGCGCTCGCTTTCTCCGCACAACCTTCCTACAGTCTCTCTTATCCTGGATGGGGCCTACTGGCTTCTCCTTCCAGGAATATCTTAGGTGTAAGGATTTTTTCCTCTGCGCATGAAAAGATGGGCTGAGGCATTATAAAAACTTTTTTTAAAACTATTCTGTTAAATATTCTACATTAAAAAAACTGTTTTTTACAATATTTACAAAAAATTAAAGTTCTCTCTGTTTATCCTTTTGCTTTTTCAACATTGTGTTTTTTAAAAGCTTATCTACTGATTCTAAAAATTCTCTACTCTCTTCCAATGTTTTAGGAGCCACAATTTTTTCCAATTTCTCCAAAACGATTTCCAATGCAGAACAACTTCTTACAAGATATGTAAAAGCTTCATTAGAACTAAGATCTTTTTTAAAACCTTCCACAGCAGTCTCTACAAGTTTCCTTACCTCAGGCAAAATGATTTCCCCTATTTCCAAATTATACTCTAACGCTTTTTCCAACGCAAAAACCACATGCTTTTGAACTTCCGGATCATTCTCTCCCAAAAAATTAATCATTAAAGGTAAAGCCTTTTCGCTAATCTGGGGGTTACTATATATCAAGGTTTTAAGAATGAATGCTAATCTTTCTCTTATTTCCCAATGTTCCCATTTTCGGAAAGAAAAAAGAACATCTTCAACGATTAATTCTTCAAGCATTGACAATATCTGTATCGCTATATCCTGACTATGCCGCGCCGCCTGCTCAACAACCTTATATAACGTTTCAAAAGCACTTTTCCTAACCTCATAATCCCTATCTCTCAATAAACATTTCAAAATCTCTATTCCTTCCTTCAAAACCATCAAATCTACGTTTACCATATCCACCAAAGAACCCGCTATTGCAACACGTATCTCCCTATCCCCACTTTTCAGAAAACCCTTTAGAAGCTTTAAAACCTCCTCTCCAAAATCAGGAGAATTTCTAACCAAAACAGAAAGAGCAATTACCGTTTCCTTACAAAACCTTTCTTTATCTCCCACCAACTCTTTCATCCACAAAAAAATATCCTTCAAAAAATCTTCTGAAATAACTGATATAAACTCAATCAAACAAGAATAAGCTTTCGATCTAACATGCGCTTTCCCACTTTCAACCATCTCTTTAATAATCGGAAATAAAACCTCGCCAGCCCTATCTGGCAAACTATTTATAAACTCATTCATTATATGACACGCATAATCCACAACAAGCTCATTATCATCAAAAACCATTCTCTTCAATATTGAAACAACTTCTTGTTCAAAAAACTCCGCATCAGTCTCAACAAAAACTTCTAAAGCATCCATAGCCCTCATACGCATCTCCCTACCCCCCAAAGAAAGATATCTTAGCTCAGGTAACAATCTACAAGGCAACTCCAAGTTAACCCTCACTATTTTACGAAGAGTATTTATCGCCGCCTCCCCAACCCTAGGATCCTTATCCAGAAAAAGACGCCTCAAAATCCCCATAACTTCCCCCCCTATAACCGGATATTTCTTCAAAGCCACACACAAAGATTCAGAAGCAACATCATACACCACATCCTCCCTACTTCTCAACAAATCCTCAAGGGTCCTAAGACTGAAAAAAGCCGATTCCTTACTTATCACTACTATTTCCTCTAAAAGCCCCCTAGCACATAAAAGCTGAGTCCACGCATACTTCTCCGCCTTATCTTTAAAAACCCCCCGCCTACTAAAAGCCCTAAGCTTTTTACCATAACTTAAAATCAATCCCTCAAGCACACTAAGAAGATTTAAAAGAAAAGTAGCTGACCCTCCCTCCCTACGTATCTTTAAAGCGTCTTTCAGCTCATCTAATTTTACCTCTTGCCTAACCTTCATATAAATACGCCTTTCCCTAACCCACGCCTATACAATAAGTTCAACAATCAATTCACTTAATTATATTTTAGAGACAATAATTAATAACTCTAACTAAAAAACCCCTAAAGAAAATCTATACGATTCTGATTTTAAAACCTACAAAATATACACTTTTACGTTAAAAAATTCGTACAATAATGCATTTATTTACATAATTATGAAAAAGTTTATAAACCCCCAAAACAAAAAAAGTACACAGACCTTAATCGTGTTTTTGCTGTCTTTTTTTCCCCCTTTTACTATCTCATAAAAAAAGACAACAAAAAAACCCTTCCCCTCTCCCTCCCATTATACCAAAACAAGCCCCTATCTATTTTTCCAAAAAACATCTAAAAAATTAAATCAACCCCATTTCCTTATTTTCCTATTTTAAGTCCACGCACGTAAAACTGTTAAACCATCAACTTACACAACATTTTTAAAAAACAACACGCAAATCGAAAGATTAAGGTGCTCTTAAATGTTTGTACGGCACTGGCTCAGTCCAAACATGCTCAACATAACACTCTTCATCACCACCATGATGATCCTAACACAAATACCCCCCATTTACTACGCCCTCCACATCCTAGAGCTAAACGCCGAAGAAAACTGGCCAGTCTACACCCTACTACCCATCGGAACCGTCTTCATACTAACAATCTCCACAATAAACCTCTCTGAAATGCTAATACTAAAAATAAAAGGCTTCATAAACGAAAAAGAAGCAATCTTAATAACCATAATGATAACAACCATATTCTTCTACATCGGATTCTTCCTCATCGGAACAGAAATACTACAAGAAATAGACTTCATAGAAGACCGAATAAACGTATACAAACTAGGCATCTACTACCTAACAGGAGTAATAATCGCCCTAACAGCAAACAACACGATATACTCATGGCTAGAAAAAAAAC
>JAEOSI010000100.1 GCA_016840425.1 Candidatus Wukongarchaeum yapensis | reverse complement strand
AAGAAGCAAGAACTAAGGGACAGATACAGGACAAAAGTTTCCGACCTACTACCTGACTTATAAGTTAACATGTTGATAAATTGATAGAATTTTTTGGTTTTTTTCCTTTTTCTTTTTTGAAAAAGTTTGGTTTTATCTTTTTTTGCGTGTTAATTAAGGCGTAACAATTTTTACCTAGTTATTATTATTATTATAAAGGACAATATAAACTGTGGTTTAATTTTTTAAAAAATTTAAAATTGTGTATTTCGAGGTTTTTTTAATGATTAAAGAGGGGATCACTGAATTTAAGGTTTCGTTACCGAAAGCTTTGGCCCGTTTTATAAAAGATCTTGTAGAGAAAGAAATTGTTATTTCTGCCGAAGAATTTATAGCTTATGCAACTCGTAGTATGGCGGATCAATATGGGTTTTCTAGCTTTATTGGAGGTAAAGTTAAAACTTCAGAGCCTGGTGGTGCAAAAGTTTCCCAGCCTATAGCAGCTAAAGTTGAGGAAAAACCGGTTGAAGCAACGCCTTCTCCGGTATCGGCACCTGTGGTTGAAAAAGCACCTTCGGTAAAAAAGGCGGATATTTCTGATGTAGAGGCTGCCATTTTGGACGCTTTTGGTTCAAGTGCGTTTATGTTTAGCGAGGAACTCTATATAAAACATGTTTTCGGTATGTCGCAGGTAGGTAAAAAGCCGTTTGAAAAGGGAGAGTTCATGGAAGGCTTAGAAAACTTGGAAAGGAAAAAAATGCTTGAGAAACATGAGAAGGAAGGAAAAATATTTTGGAAAGTAGTAGGCTAAAGCAATAATCATATCTGAAAAGTAATATTGAAAAATATGGGCTCATTTCCCCCTTATTTTTGCTTTATTTTGCAGGTTTCAAAGGATGAATATTAGTATTATGGCGATACAGATATACGTGACTTTAAGCGTTATTCGTGTCGCTGTTTCGCTTTTTATTTCTTTATTGATTTCTAATGCCTTATAGAGCATTCCTATGGTCCAAACTTGAAGTGTTACTAAAATAATGGTGGCAGTAATACTGGTTAAGATGATCTCTATGTCAAACTGTTTGGTGATAATTACTACGGTTGGGAAGAGGGTCAAGGGCAATAAAGCGAAAGGGATTGATATAAGAAATCCTAAATCTAGATTCCATCTTGGTTTCGGGGTTGTGAAATGATAAACGAGTTCAAAAAGTATCCATATCGCGATCCATGATGCTATTGCTTCAAGCATTATGGCAATAGATTCAAACCCTGATTTGTCGACAAAAAAGATTAAAATAGATATAAGATCGGCATGAAAAGAGACCCATCCAATAATAGCGATGGCGAGAAAGGCTTCCAAGATATATCTTTTTAGATTCTCTTTAATATATTAAAATATGAAACTGGCAAGGAAAAACTTTGAAAAAACCCTTTCCTTCTTGTCTATTATTTCGTGGGCATCTGATAAAAACTCCTCATCTTTTTGAAGCAGTTCATAAGCTGTAATTCCAAGGGGGGTGAGCAAGTACTTTTTTTCCTCATCTTGTGTGATGAAAGCTCCCATCTTTTTCAAGTGATGATATATACTGCCAACTTCTAACTTTAGAGCTTCTCTCAGTTCAACAAAACCAAGCGTGCTTTGGCTGCCTAATAGTTTTAAGATTTGTCAGCGAACTTCATTGCCAAGAACACGACCATAGTTCTCTAAAAGTTCATCACGACTTTCCTTGTTTTCCTTTGGAACCCCCATGAGTAAGCTTCCTAGTTTTCAATTTAAAAAAACAGGAGTGAGTGAAAACTCAAAATACCGTATAATTAAAAAATGGCCATTCAATTTAAAAAATACTTCTACTCACTTTAAAAAAAAGAATAATAATAAAAGCAGTAAATTTTGAGATTGAAAAGAAAACTCTCAAAAGATTATTGCTAGGGTTTAAAGGCATTTATCTCCTAAAATCAATGAAATAATGAAGTTGTGGATGTTAATAGTTTATAATTTTTGTCAAGGTGTTGTTATATGGAAGATTTTGGTGAAATTTTGGATCTTGATGATGTTTCTTTGGTTTCGTCTTTTGATAGTATGGATCTTATTGAGGAGGAGGCGGATTGGCCTGCTCGTTGTTTAGATGCTATAAAAGTTGGGGATAAGGTTGATCTTCCGCGTAGTTATGAGGATCCTTCGAGGATTGTAGTTTGTGGTATGGGCGGTAGCGCGATAGGAGGCGATTATCTTAAATTTTGGCTTTTAACCGAGCTAAAGGTGCCTATAATAGTTTCCCGGGATTATGTGCTTCCAGCTTTTGTTGGCAAGGAGGATTTAGTGATTTGCGTTTCTGCTTCGGGAAACACTGAAGAGACTCTGTCTGCGTTTTACGAAGGTATGAAGAGAGGATGTAGGGTTTTAGTGATAACGAGTAATGGTTTCCTTGAAACATTTTGTGATGATTTAGGTGTTCCTTTAACCCTAATACCCAAACCAAAACAGCCGCGTTTTGCCCTTCCTTATCTGTTCTTTCCTATGCCTGTCGTTCTTGAAAAAGTCGGTCTTTTATCAAGCGATTGGAGAAAGGAGGCGGAGGAAGTTGCTGAAATACTAAAAAAGAATAGGGATCATTTAATAGTTAAGGCGCCTCTTGAAGAGAATCTGGCGAAAAAGATAGCTATGGAAGCTTATGGGCGTATACCTCTCGTTTACGGCTTTAGGCATTATTCTCCTGTTGCGAATAGGATTAAGTGCGAATTTAATGAAAACAGTAAAGTTTTGGCTGTGAATGATGTTTTTCCAGAGATTAATCACAATACTATAGTGGGGTTTGAGGCGAAAGATGCTCTAACAAAAATTTTTACAACGATCCTTTTAAGAGATTATGATGAGCCTTTGGAGATAAAGACTCGAATAGAAACGACGAAGCGTGTAGCTATAGAGGAAAAAACAGGGAGTCTGATAGAGGTTTTTGGCGAGGGTAAATCCCTCCTCGCAAGAATGTTTTCTGCAACTTTTGTCGGAGATTTTGCCTCTATTTACCTTGCTATTCTCTATGAAAAGGATCCTGCAACTATTATCACTATAGATAAGCTGAAAAAAGAGTTAAAAGAAAAAGTGGGAACACAGGAAAAAATCAAAGAAGCAGTCAACAAACTAAAACGATAATCCTAGGACTTGTGCTCCGCGTATTTTCGCATTTTTGACATGAAAAACCCCTTGGTTTCAGGGGGATAAAATCGCCAACCGTTTTTAACAGCTTTTCCACCTCTTACTCCTTTTTCGACAACTTCAACTGGGTATTCATTGCAGATTTTTGTTACGATTTCTTCTCCTTCTTCAGGGAATAGACTGCATGTAGAAAAGACTATTTGGCCCCCGACTTTGACAAGATTTACTGCGGATGAAAGAAGACTTTCTTGCAATAATGCGTACTTTTTAATTTTATTAGGAGTTAAGCGCCATTTTTCCTCCGGGTGGGTTTGAAATGTTCCACTGCCACTACAAGGGGCATCAACGAGTATTTTATCAACCTTTTTTCCAAGTTTAAGTTCTAAAATTTTACCGTCTGTACATAAAATTTCGACGTTGCTAACCCCGCTTCTTTTCATGTTCATTTTAATCATTTTTGCTCTATAACAGTTTATATCTGTTGCAAGCACTAATCCCATATTTTTCATGGTTTGAGCTATGTGTGTTGTTTTCATTCCAGGTGCTGCGCATAAATCTATCACAAAATCTTCCGGTTTAGCGTTTAGAACGTGGGCCACGGCACAACTTGCTTTATCTTGTATAAAAATAAGACCCTCTTTATACGGGTTTGAAAGGGTTACTGGCTTTTTTTCCTCCTCGATTACACGTAAAACGTCGGGAAAATCCTTATCAAATTCGACAATAACCCCTTCCTCCCTTAAAATAGAGGCTACATTTTGCCTATTTGTGAGTAATGTATTAACTCTTAGCCATGAAGGTTTTTTTCGATTGTTATTTCTTAATAACTTTTCAGCGTCTTCTAAACCAAGTAAATCAACAAAGTATTTGCACATCCATTTGGGATGAAAGGTGGTAAACGCTAATTTCTCTAAGCCATTTGCTTCAGAAATCATTTTTTCCTTTTTAACTAAACTTCGCACTTTGAAGATATAAGTAAAGATTTCTTCTTTAATGATTTTATTATTTTTTCTTACTTTTTTCAAGATTATAGGTTTTAAAATGTCTGCTATATCTTCTGGTTTCTCTTTAAGGAAAACTATCTGATATGTTGATATGCGTAGGAGGTTCTTTATAACAGATGGAAAATCTTCATCAAAGACCTTTGGTAGGACTGTTTTTATTACGTGATCAACAAAGTTAAGTCTTCTTGTGGTCTCTAAAGTAAAATGAAGCGCTTGATTCAAAAGTTTGTAATCCTCCACCCTCCTCTTAAAATATTCTTTGAATAATATATTCCTAATAGAAGATCCGCTTTCTTCGACCTTTGAAAGCACCTTAGCAGCAAAAAACACTCCTTTTGAAAGATCCCCAATTCGCTTCCCAAACAACAGAAACCCATCCCAAAACAAAAAAAACTATGACTAAAACTTTAATAAAAACTGTTCTAAGTGGGGGATCATTTTTCGCATATCCTCGTAAATCACTAAATCTGCGGCTTTTTCCAACTTTTCGCCTTTGGGTTCGAAGGCGAAACCAAGACCTGCTGCTTCTACCATACAAGCGTCAGGGTTCCTATCTCCTACTGCAATGGTTCGTTTAAGAGGTATTTTATAAGCTTTAGCAATGGTTTTTAAAGCATTTAACTTGCAAACAGAATGTTTAAAGCAACCTGGCTTATTATGCTCTTCCCAGCCTAAAGGCATGTAAATTTTAGCCGTAATAATCCCTTTTCCATCAACTTCTAACCGATTACCCACCACTATATCAATTCCTAACCTTTTAGCAAGGAGACTAGCTAATTGGGTGTAAGAATCTGTAACTATCGCGGATATAAATTCGTGTTTTTTTAACCATAAAACTACTTCTTTAACCCCTTTAGTTAGGGGTATTGTACCAAAAATTTCTTTAATTTCCTCTATTTGAAAACCTTTCAAAAGCTTTACCACTTGCTGACTTACAACATAGCTTGGAACATCGTTCCGTTTATTATTTAAAATCTTTAAAAGCTCTTCTTCAAATCCCATATTTTGGGCGATAACAAAAATACTTCTTCCAGCAAGTAAAGTACCATCCATGTCAAAAAATGCAGCAAATTTTCCCTTAATAGGAGGAATAGAAACTATTTCAAAAACATCTGTACTTTTTTTTACTGATTCCATTTTCACACAATTTCCTAACCTATCAAAAAACATTTCCCAGAAAACTATTTTTATTTTTTTAAAGCTAAAAGATTATTTTTGGTTTCACAACCTTTCCCTAATCTGATGATTTTTACAAAAAATATCGCAGAAAGCCAACGGCTTCTTTAGTCGTTGGATGAATGCGATAGAGTTAGACACTACAATAAACTATTATTTGTGCTTTTATATAAGAATTGATACACATTTAAGTGAGGAAAAACAGGAAAGCCGAAAGTGAAAAAAGCATGCAGACAAAAGGGGTTTAAAGCTGAGAAGAGCCTATACAAAGCTCATTAGAAAGGGGTTAGAGTGTGAAAGAAAGTGAGAAGAACAAAAACGTTTAGACTAAGCCCGACAAAAGAGCAAGAGCAAAAACTGTTCTTGTTAGCAGACAACTGTGCAAGAATGTTTAACGAGATAAACTATAAGAGAAGAAAAAAATGAAAAATAAAGAGTGTATGCTGAGAAATAAGCTCAGTTTAAATTTTTAAAAATAAATAAGGGTAGGGGAGGTTTTTCAAGCTAATATTTAGCAAAAAGTCGATAGATCAAATCGTTCCTTTTATGTCATTGCGACTCCGATACGGCGTTTTAATCTTTCTTCTGATAGGTCAGAAGGCATGGCTGCCGTGATGTCAAGCACTATACTGTCAAATTTTTCGCGAACAATTGCTTTGTTATGATAGTATTGGCGTCTTTGCTTTACAGGAGATTCGTCAGGCATCCAGTATAAAAAGGCGTGATATTCTTGCTCTAATCCTGCCCTGTTGGTATGTGTAAGGCGAAAAACGGCGTATCTGGGTTCTTTTTCTGGTAAATTGAAGGCAAATTTGCTTAACTTTTCGTTTGTAACCTCGTCTACTGCTAATTCGTCATATTCATTGAATTTTAGCACTACTCCCCGCGAGGTTTTTTCTATTAAAACTTTTTTGCATGCAGAAGCAATGTCTTTCGACACTGTTTCTTCTTCCGGCGTCATCGTCGCTGTTTCCTCCCTTGGCGCTGCTTCTTCTGCTTCCGGGGTTGTTTCATCCCCCATTTCGACAGGGTTTTCCCCAATTCCTTCCATTTTTGATTATCCTCCTAAAAAACAAATATATAGATAAAAGACACGTGTCTAATATATTATATAGACAGATTAAGAAATAAACTTTATTCTTTTTTAAAAAAAAGATAAATGCCTAATAGAACCTAAAAGATCTTTTCCTTTTGAAAGGGGATAAATTTGGGCAACTACGATGCCGTGTTAACAATTGCAGGTTTGGATCCTACAGGTGGAGCAGGAATTGCTGCGGATTTAAAAGTGTTCAACTTTTTTAAATTACATGGGTTAGCTGCAATAACTGCCGTAGCTGTTCAAAATACTAAAGGTGTTTCATCAGTAGAAGAAATACCAGCAAAAACCGTTGAAGACCAGATCCAAGCCATAATGGTAGATTTTAACGTTTGTGCAGCGAAAGTGGGAATGTTGTTTTCTAGGGAGATGACAGAGGCTGTTGCAAACATTTTCAAAAAAAACTATGTCCCTTTAGTGGTGGATCCTGTGATAGGGGCTACCAGTGGAGGTATTTTAAAAGAAAAAAAGGCTGTAAAAGCATTAAAAGAGGAGCTTTTACCTGTGGCGTTAATAGTTACCCCTAACATTTTTGAAGCTGAAATTCTTTCTGGGATGGAAATAAAAGACCAAAAAGACGTTGAAGAAACAGCTAGAAAGATTAGAGAGTATGGGTGTAAAAATGTTATAATTAAAGGAGGTCACTTTCCAGGGGAAAAATTGGTAGATACTTTATTGTTCCAGGGAAGAATTTACCATTTTTCGAAGGAAAAAATTGAATTAAAAAGAGCTCATGGAACAGGATGCTTTTTCTCTGCAGCTTTGACGGCATTAATAGGAAAAAAAGTGCCTTTAATAAAGGCGGTTGAAAAGGCCGGTAGTTTCACAGAAGAAGCGATAAAAAAGGGGTTTAACGTGGGTGAGACCCGGTTTTTAACCCCTTGACCTGATTATTTAAGGGAATAAATGCTTTAAAATTATCTTAATTCTTCCAGAGGTTCATTAAAAATTTTCAAAAACATCTCAACATATTTGGCCATCAAATGTAGTGTTAATCCGATTTTTTCAGGTTCAAATCCTGCTGCAATAAGGAGTTTATCTTCATCTATTCTGCGAACTATGCTGAAACCATGACTGCCACGTATAATAACCTCTTCAAGATCTCCCTGATTAAGCTGTTCAACAGCCATCATGCTCGCATTTAGTAAAGAGGCGGCTAAAGCGGAAAGCTCATCTGCCTCAATCTTAGTACCAGAAGAGGTAGCTATTCTTAAACCCTCTACAGTCACCAAGAAAGCTACATATAGATTAGCTTTATTCTCAAGTTCCCTAAGTAGTTCAACAACCTTTGTCAAAGAATCATCCTTTGCAAACATAATCCTTTCAACCTTCACAC
>JAEOSI010000099.1 GCA_016840425.1 Candidatus Wukongarchaeum yapensis | reverse complement strand
GTAGTCAATCCTAAATCGCCTGTTGAAGTGTCAACTATGTCTTCTACTAAAGCGCCGAACTCATAACCTCCGGGTAATCCAAAATATCTGACGTTGTATTCTCGGTCTTCTCCGTGTATGAGGATAGCTGGGTGTTTATCTATACCGTATTTTTTAGCTTCTTCTGTTTCTTTTCCACAGGCACATTTCTCTACGATGATTTTTGGAGACATTTGAACTAATAAATCGACGACTTGTATTGTCCCGTTGCACATTAAGCAATGGTCTTTTGTCACAAATACCTTGAGTTTTACTGGTTTTTCATCTTTTTGAGGAGATCTTCGGTATGTTTTTTTGTTTGTTCATCTATTTCAAAGACCATTTTATCACCTCGAAAAGAATTTTTGAATATACTGGTTGTACTTGATGGGGGAATAATTAGGCTTTTAAAGTCTTTTATTTTAAAAACAAGGCGGGGAAATTTCTTAAACACTTTAAATATCTGAGAAAATTACTGTTTAATAGTGGTGAAGAAGAGCTAGCTTTGGAAACCTTTAAGGGTTTTTTCTATCTGTTTTTTTGTATGCTTAGTGTTTGTGATCTTTTTTGCGGTGCTGGTGGTTTTTCGCTTGGTTTTAAGCAGGCGGATTTTGAAGGTTTATTAGCAGTTGATAACTTTCCTCCGGTATTGGATACTTATTCTTTTAATTTTCCTGGGACTCCTGTATTGGTTCGGGATGTTAGAGAGCTGCATTCTTTTGAGATTTTGGATAGAGTGGGATTTCCTGATGTTGTAATCGCTAGTCCTCCTTGTGAGCCTTTTAGTGCGGCTAATAAGAAGCGTATGAAGCGACCACTTGATCGTTTATATGTGGATGAAGTGGGAGGCTTGGTTCTTGAGGCTGTTAGATTGATAGGAGATTTAGAGCCGAAAGTTTTTGTTTTAGAGAATGTGGTGCCTTTGGCTTCTCCTAAGTTGAAAGAGGCGTTGAAAAAGGAATTTTCCAGGGTAGGGTTTTCCGATGTTTACTTTAATGTTCTTTATGCTGAGAATTTTGGCACTCCATCTCGAAGAATGAGGCTTTTTATTTCCAATATCAGGCTTAATATAAAGACTTTAACAAGGAAGCTGGTGACGGTTGTTGAAGCGATTGATGATCTTCCTGATCCTGAGTCTTTACACGCCGTCCCCAATCATGATTTTTGGGAGCCTTTGAAGGCATATAAAAAGAAGAAGAAATATAACATAAGGTGGGGAGAAGGTTTAACGTTCTTTCAGGGAGCTTCTGGTAAAGGTTTGAGAAATTGGATAAGGCTCCATCCGTTTAAGCCTGCCCTTACTGTTTTGGGTAAAAGTAGATTCATTCATCCTTTTTGGAACCGTCCTTTGACCGTCAGGGAACATGGGCGGCTTATGGGATTCCCTGACGATTTTGTGTTTTTTGGCGGAAGAGGTCTTCAATTTGATCAAGTTGGAGAAGCTGTTCCACCACCTTTGGCAAGGGTTATAGCAGAATGTGTTAAATCTTGTATCAAAAACAGTTAAAGGGCGAGTTTTAGCTTTTTCATCTTTGCTTTTTTAGGGGGTTTCATTGTAAAAATTTGTCTGGTTTTTAGGAGGGGGTTGTCTCTTGGGTTTTGAGTTGGTTGTGTAGCTGGAATAGTGCTATGGTAGCTACTCCTAAAGTGCCGATGTCGCCTGGCAAGTCTAAGTGTACTGATAGACCTTGTGAAAGCTCTTTTCTCGTTAATCCTGAGAGAGAGCCTCCGAAAATTAGGAAAACTATGCCATTTTTTGCTTTTTCGACTGCTTCTTCCGGCGAAAACACGCGTTCAGCGTGGGTTTTTGGCGCAAACATGTATAAAAAAACGGGTTTTAGGAGTTCTATAGCGTCGCTTAAATCTGCTAAAAATAACAGGTTTTTTCCCTGTTTGAAGGCGAGTTTTTGGGCTTCGGGAACACCAGCCATGGCTGCGGAGCTGGAGGCTTTTGTCACGATGACATTACTGAAGTCTAAGCCATAACATGCTTTAGCGAAAAGATCTACTGTTCTTGCAGAACCAATATTATGAAGGATGATGAAAAAATTGTTTTTCATGAGAAAAAACACCATATTCTCCATTTTTTTAAAAAAAGTAGGGGATTGAGGATTTTTTGTTTTACTGAAATTTAATATCGTTTCAATAGTGGGTGATGAACCTCATTTTTAGTGAATTTTTGGAATTAAACATCACCCTTATTTTAATTCTTTATTTTTTTGGGTTTTTTCTTTTCATCTTTTTTTCTTTTTTCTTACTTTTTCTTCTTTGGCTTTCTCTTGTTTTTTCTTCATCATGTATTCATGGACTACTTGTAAGCTTTTTGCTAAATTTTTAAGGAGCTGTGTTTTTGGTAAGTCTTGTTTTTTTATAATGAGTCTTCCACGCATCTCCCACCATAATCGGGGGTAAGCAGCAGAATCTACTTTTGGATCTAAACCAATTCTTTTAGCCGCTATTGCTAACATTTCTATGGTGGGTGTTTCTACAGTAAATTTTTTAGGAACTCGCCTTCCTTGCGCTCTGCTTAAATTTTTGTCAAAATATTCAGGGTAAAAAACATAATATTCCCCTTTACGCAAGTTAACTTCGCTAGACATTTTTCTGAAAAGCCTCCAAAATTTTAACCAACCAACCATATAAAGAGAAAAGGGATGCTATATATTTCATAAATGCATTAAAAATATTTGCACAAACGCGAATAATATCTGACTTCAACCTTTAATAACTAGTATTTAAAATAAAACCTTTGTTATTAGATAATGGTGGAATATTTATTGCATGAATTTAGTACTGCTCAAACTATATTCGACACAGTTATAGAAGTTGTGAAAGAAAATAACGGGAAAAAAGTAGAGGGTCTAGTCGTAGAAGTAGGGGAATTCGCTTTACTCAACACAGACCAAGTTAAATTTTGGCTCGAAGTTTTGAGCGAGAAAACCATAGCGGAAGGCATGAAGGTCGAATTTGTGAAAATCCCCGGGAAAATTAGGTGTGAAAAATGCGGTTATGAGGGACCTTTAAAGCCTCCTACTGAGGAAGATATATTGACGCATACTTTGATTGAGCCGAGATTTTCTTGTTTACGTTGTGAAAGCATGTTTACGGAGATATTGGCGGGAAGGGAAGTGATTTTAAAAAACGTTATTATTACAAAGTGATTTTTCGGTGGTTTTTAATGGGTGGTAGGTTGAAAAAGCCGGATTGGCTTAAAATAAGACCTCCGTCTACTCAAAGGTTTTTTAAAATTAAACAGCTTTTAAAAGATTTTAGTTTGTGCACGGTTTGCACGGAGGCGCATTGCCCTAACCAGTCTGAATGTTGGAGTCAAGGACATGCTACGTTCATGATTTTGGGGGATATTTGCACGAGGGCTTGTGGATTTTGCGCTGTCAAAAGCGGGGATCCGAGGGGTAAAGTTGACTTTGAGGAGACAGATAGGTTAGCAGAAGCTGTAAAAGCTTTAGGATTGCAGTATGTGGTTTTAACTTCGGTTACTCGGGACGATCTTCCAGATGGAGGAGCTTCGCATTTTGCTCGATGCGTTAGGAAAATTAAGGAAGTTGCTCCGTTGTGTAGGGTTGAAGTTTTGATCCCAGATTTTAATGGAAACTTAGAAGCTTTGAGCGAAGTTGTTAAAGCAAAACCAGATGTCATCTCGCATAATGTTGAAACAGTAGCCCGTTTACAATCTTTGGTAAGAGACAGTAGAGCTAGTTACTCTAGATCTTTAAAAGTTTTAGAAGTTTTGAAAAACTTGGATCCTTTGATAATAACAAAGTCTTCTTTGATGCTTGGTCTAGGGGAGAGAGAGGAAGAAATTGTTCAAACAATGAGAGATTTGAGGAGTGTTTTTGTTGACGTTTTAACGCTCGGACAGTATCTTCAACCAAGTTCACGTCATATAGAAGTTAAAGAATATGTTCACCCTAAACTTTTTGAACGATATAAAGAGATAGGATTAAGTCTTGGGTTTATCTATGTGGTATCTGGTCCCTTTGTTAGGACCTCTTATCAAGCTGGAGAACTTTTCTCAAAAAAAATTTGATTTTTTGTTTTTTCTAAAACTAACAAAAATTATAAATATTTTCAAATTTATTTGTGTTTGGCTACCAAAAGATCATTAGGAGAAGGTTTCATTGCAAGCTTGTACCTTAATTAAATGCGAAGCAGGAAAGCTTGAGGAAGCTGTTGAAAATATAAAAAAAATAGAAAATGTAAAAAAAGTGTTTTCTTGTTCGGGCCAATTTGATATCGCGGTGCTTCTTGAGGCTGAAAATTTGAAAGCTTTGGGGGAGACCGCTGTTAAGATACATAGTATAAAAGAAGTTAAGGCGAGCGAAACTTTGATGGAGGTACCTACGATATGAAAAATGGATGCATTTTGATCCGGTTAAAACCGGGGAAAGTCAAGGAGACTTTAGAAAGTGTTAGAAAAATTGAGGGCGTAGTTACGGCGTTTTTAGTTTTTGGGCGGTATGATCTCGTAGCGTTTGTTGAGACTGAGGAACTTGAGGATCTTTTTGATATTGCTATAGAAATCAACAGCTTGGAGGGCACCGAGAGCACAGAGACGCTTCCTGAAGCGCCTTAATTTTTTAGTTCTTTTTCGAAGTAAGGATGGGGATTTATTTAAAGCCATGTTTTCCTCTGAGGGGCACAAAGGCGACTCCTCCCAATTTTTTGGCTTTCAAGCTTCCGTCCCTCTTTTTTATGACAAGGGTTAATTCTTGCCAAAGGTGAGGAGCTCCCACAGGGATAACGAGCCGTCCCCCAACTTTTAACTGTTCTTTAAGAGGCTCAGGTATGTCAGGAGCCGCTGCTGTAACCATTATGCGGTCATAAGGAGCTTCTGGAGGATAACCCTTCGAACCATCACCATGGATTACGGTTACCCTATCCGAATAGCCAGCTCTTTCCAAATTCGCTCTAGCAAACTCAACCAGACTCTTATGGATTTCCACTGTCCATACGTGACCAGGGTTTTCGCATCCCTCTGGAGCGATCATTTCAGCCAGTAAAGCAGCATGATAACCGCTTCCAGCCCCTATCTCCAACGTCCTATCCCCTGGCTGAGGGTCAAGACAATCTTCTTCAACCATTATAATACACATATGGCATGCTGATATAGTTTGGCTTTCGAGAATTGGGAGCGGTGTGTCGGAGTATGCGTTACTTCTGTATTGGGGTAGTACGAATTCTTCTCTTGGGACTTTTTCGAAAGCTTTTATGGCGCGGTTTGATTTTAAGAATTTGTGTTTTATAAGGCTTGATATGATCCTTTCTTTGGCTTTGGCCAAGTATTCTTCATCTTCCATTATTCTTCATCTTCCATTGTTAAATAAGGGAAAAGTAAAAAGGTAAAAGTATTTTTTGCTTAAAAGTAGGAGGAAATTTTTTGAGAATTGAGAGAGAAGAACTTTTAGCTAGAGGTCATCCGAATATAGAGGCTAAACATGAAAAAACTATGGCGATAACTTGTCATGAAAAGGTTTCTAAGAGGGGAGATTGTTTTATAGGGGTAGGATCAAGTAAAAGTTTGGCAGATTTTAGTACTGATTTTAAAAAGTTGGCTTCAAATGAAAAAGCGGTTATAAGTATGAATTTGAGGATAGAAGGATTAAATGAAAGGATTATCGTGAAGGGCAGAGGGCATTCTAGTTTAAGTTATTCTCATCCTGAAGATATTGTTGTTAGGAAAAGTGGGTTTGCTTGTCCAAAAACTGTCATGGTTTATGCAGATAAGGCGGCGGGGGATTTGCCAAGGTCTTTTGTTAAACTGCTTCAAAAACCAGAAACCGTGATTAAAATAGTGTTTCTGGTAACTTTAGGGTGAGGGGAGTTTTTTGGTTTTAGGTTATTAGTGCGTCTAGAACTACTTGTTCTTGGAAGGGTGCTGTGGTTTTGACTAAGTGTTTGTTTAAAATTTTTTCAACAGTTCGTCCTTGGGTTTTGACCGTGTTCCTTAGCAGTGTTTCTGCTTTTTCAAAAATTGTTTCTTTTCTCGTTGTTGTCGTCATCGGTGGCGTCGCGGTTGGTTCGTACTTTATGAAGGTATAGAAATGTATTTTTCCTCCTTTTTCTTTTAAGGCTGTGCAAGCGGCTTCGATGTATTCGTGAGCATTTGCTGGTAAGTTCATTATTATGCGGTCTGCTTTGTTTTTTAAGAGAGTTTCTACAGCTTCTTTCGCATCAAGGAGTAAGGTGATTATGGTCCCTTTTAGCTTGTTTAAAGTTAGGCTTTTTTTTAAGGCATCAATAGCGTGGGGGTTTATGTCGGTTGCGTAAATTGTTGCGTTTGTATTTTTTGCGATGTGGATTGCGAAGGGACCGACGCTGGTAAACATATCAAAAACGGTTTCTCCGCTTTTTACTTGTTTCGCTATGCGGTGATGTTCATATCCTAATCTTGGGCTGAAATATGTGGTTTTTATGTCGACGAAAAGCCGTACTCCGTATTCTACATGTATGGTTTTTGGGTCATCTTTTCCTGCAAGGGGTTCGAGTTTTCTTATGCGTTTTTCTCCTTCGACTTTTCCTGCTTTTCTGTAAACTCCTTTAACTTTGTGGATTTTTAATAGGGTTTCCCCGATTATTTGAGAATAAGGAGCTAAAGTTTCGGGTATTTCAACGATTATTAGGTCTCCTATTCGATCGTAACTTTTTGGTAGAAACTCTAATAAGTTTCTTGGTATTTTTTCTTTTAGGGCAGAGGATAAGTTGCCGCGTTTTTTAGAATGGAATGTTTCAAAATAACAATTTTCTTCTTCGATTTTTTTCCCTGTGATGCTTTTTAATTCTGTTAATTCGTGTTTTTCCAGCCTTCTAATTACTGGAAAATGTAGTTTATTTTCTTCTTGTTTTACTTTGAGGTTGAGGTTTAAAAGCCCTTTTTTTAGAAGAAATTTTCGCACAGGTTCTCCTAAATTACGAGGAATAAAAACGCATGTAGTAATGCTAGTTTCTTGTTTTTGTTGTTTTTCTTCATCGTTATTTTCTTCGTTCAAATGGTGTTTCACTCTCTTTTTTGAATTATTAGCTCTGGCCCAATTTTCTTTTTCCTTCGCGGCTTTTTGGATTTATTTTCTTCGTTTTCCTCTGTCTTTTTTTCTTGGGGAGGAGTTTCCCATTTTAAGCCTTTTTTCCTTGAAGGACCCATTATCTTTTCTTTTATGGATTGATCTTTTTTCTTGTTATTTTCTTTTTTTCTAATTTTTAGTTTCACCATGACTTAATTCTCCTTTACAATGATGATTTAAGCTAGGTTTTAGTTGGGGGTTTTGATTTGAACCGTCTAAAATAAATAAGTAAACCTCTTTTAAATATTTTAGAATATGGGGTAAGTTTTAGTAAAGTCGCCAAATACTTGTTAGGCTTTTGAGCCTTTCTGATGGTAATAATGAGGTGTTTTCGGTTGGCGCGAATTTTATTTGATGAAACACAAAATGAGCGGGGGAGAATATTTTCGAGTTTGACTAATCTTCGGACTCTTTTAGAAAGTTTGGGCCATGAAGTTGACTTGCATAATGATGCACCGATCAGTTTTAAAAAAATACAAGATCAGGATGTTTTGGTTTTTGCATGTCCTGATCAAAGTAAGCTTTATGCTTACGAAATTAAGGGAATTCTCCGTTTTGTTGAAGAGGGAGGGTCGCTGCTAGTGTTGAGTAATGCTGGGGGAGAAAAAGGGCTTTGTACTAACATGAACACTATTCTTAGTCATTTTAATTTGGGGTTGAAAAACAATCAGGTGCTCGATGAAACGCATAATATGTATGAGTT
>JAEOSI010000098.1 GCA_016840425.1 Candidatus Wukongarchaeum yapensis | reverse complement strand
TTAACTCTTCTAAGTTGCACTCTAATCCTGCTAAAAATAGTAGGAAAATAAGGCCTAAAACCCCTAGAAAATCTAGCCATTCCTCCAGCTTTACAATTCCTAATACATAAGGACCGACCAATAGACCGACGCCAACTTCTGCAATTACTGAGTGTAAGTGAAACTTTTCGGCTAATAATGGGACGAATGCTATTGATATCGCGACAACGCTGAAAGTCAAAATACTTACATCAACCAATGGCTACACCGATTATTATTTTATTACTACAACCTTCCTTTCCGGACTCTTGTTAGGTCATGGGAAAAGTTAAACTTCATACTTAGCCTTACTAAAAATATTTTAACCTGTTGGTTATATTGTTTTTGAACGTTATATATGGGAAAAAATAATTTATTGTATTTTAACCCCTGTTTATTATATACTCATATTTTAAAGCTTATTTTTGATTTTTAACTCTTATTAATGAAGATTCATCTTTTATTTCTAAATTTTACCTGAAAACTGATTCGTGAAGTCTTGCAACGACATTAAAGTGCCATTTCAAAATGGTTTATAATGCAAACGTTTTTTAGATTAAAAACCATCTAAGTTCAAATTTAATCAAAAAACGGGTTATTTAAAGGTGGGTGGATATGCAGCATGAATTACCTCCTGAAAAGCTTAGAAAGATAGTTGATCCCAACGTCATGAAGTGCAAAACGACCAAGGATTTATCGCCTCTTGAGGGAATTGTTGGTCAAGATAGGGCGTTAAAAGCGCTCAAGTTTGGCTTAGAAATCAAGAAGAGTGGGTTCAACATTTACGTGGCTGGCATCCCAGGAACGGGGAGGAAGGCCACGGTAAAAGAATTCTTGGAGAAGATAGCCAAAACGAAACCCGTACCTTCTGACTGGTGCTATGTGAACAACTTTAGAAACTCGTATGAACCCAAGGCCATAAAACTGCCCCCAGGCAAAGGAAAAGAACTGCAAAAAGACACGACAAATCTCATCAACGAGGTGCGAAGAAGACTTCCTGAAGCGTTCAAAAGCGAAGATTATGCCACCAAAAGGGAAGCAACGATCAAAACTATCGAGGAAGAAAGGAACAAACTTTTTACCGAGATCAACAAGAAGGCTCAGAAAGATGGATTCATCATTCAAGCCGGTCCCATAGGTTTGGTTATCATTCCAGTGGTAAATGGACAGCCCTTAAAAGAGCAAGAATTCGATAAATTAAGCCCAGAAATGAGGGATCAAATTCAAAGAAAAAGAGAAGAATTGGCTCAAGAACTAAGAAGCACTGTAAGGCAAATAAGGGGCTTAGAGAGAAAGGCTAACGAAGAACTTGAAAAATTGAATCGTGAGATTGCCCTTTTTGCCATTGATCATCTGTTTGTTGATCTGATAGAAAAATATGAGGAGTTTGCCGATGTTGCCACTTACTTAGAAGAGGTAAAAGCTGATATATTAGATAAGGTGGAGCAGTTCGTAGAAGAGCCTAAAGCTCCAGCTACCCCTATTCCCTTTCAATTATTTTGGATGAAGGAACTTCCTTTTAGAAAATATGAAGTGAACGTAATAATAGATAACTCCGATCTCCAAGGCGCTCCAGTAATTGTAGAACTCAACCCAACCTATCTAAACCTATACGGGAAGATAGAGAAGGAGACACAATTTGGCGTATTAACCACAGACTTAACTATGATTCGTACGGGTTCCCTTCACAAGGCTAATGGCGGGTACTTAGTTATTCCTGCCGAAGATTTGCTTCGGGAACCCTTATCTTGGAACAGCTTAAAGATGGCTCTAAAGAGCGAGAAGCTTACCGTTGAGGAACCTGCGGAACGCTTCGGATTCATCACCACAAAGGGCTTGAAGCCAGAGCCCATCCCGCTGAACGTTAAAATAATTCTCATAGGAAACCCGTACCTCTACCGTATGCTGTACACGCTAGATATGGACTTTAAAGAGCTGTTCAAAGTTAAGGCAGATTTCGACACCATCATGGACCGAACAGAAAAGAACATGGAAAATTATGCGTCATTCATCTGTGGCTTCTGCCAAAAGGAGAACCTAAAACACCTTGATGCATCAGCCGTAGCTAAAGTAATCGAATACGGCTCTAAACTAGCTGCAGATCAAGAGAAGCTCTCCACAAGGTTCGGTGAGATAATTAACATTATTTTAGAAGCCAACTTCTACGCCAACCAAGAAAACTCTGAATACGTAACCGTTAACCACGTTAAAAAGGCCATTGAAGAAAAGATATATCGATCTAATCTCATACAAGAGAAGATTCAAGAGATGATCCAGCGGAACATTTACCTCATCGACACGGAGGACGAGGCTGTAGGACAGGTAAACGGTCTCTCAGTCATAAGCCTTGGAGACTTTTCCTTCGGAAGACCCTCCCGTGTTACCGCTAGCACAGGCATGGGTCGAGACGGGATCATTGATATTGAGCGAGAAGCCGAGTTAGGAGGACGCATTCACACCAAGGGAGTTATGATACTTAGTGGTTACTTGGCTAAGAAGTATGCTCAAGACAAGCCCCTTAGTCTCTCGGCTCGCCTAGTCTTTGAGCAGAGTTACGAGGGAGTCGAGGGAGACAGCGCCTCAAGCACCGAACTTTACGCGATCCTTTCCAGTCTTTCAGGACTCCCTATTAAACAGAACTTCGCCATCACAGGATCAGTAAACCAAAATGGCGAAGTTCAAGCAATCGGTGGTGTAAACCACAAGATAGAGGGTTTCTTCGAGGTCTGCAAGGCCAAGGGCCTCACAGGACAACAAGGAGTAATCATTCCCGAAAGCAACACACAAAACCTGATGCTGAAAGAAGAAGTGGTGGAAGCCGTAAAAGAGGACAACTTCCACATATACCCCGTAAAAACCATCGACGAAGGAATAGAGATCCTTACAGGAGTAAAGGCAGGCGAAAGACAACCTGACGGAACATTTGAAGAAGGAACAGTAAATTACCTAGTAGACAAAACTCTGAAAGAAATGGCGGAAAAGATGAAAGAGTTCCAGCGTTAATCATAAAAAAAATAAAAAATCCTTTGAGACAAGACTTTTCAAACTTGACCTGATCTCTTTACACAGTTGAGAAACTAAAGATCCTTTTCTTTTCTCAAATTTCAAGGTTTTAACTCAAGTATCAGGTAGAATAAAATCCGGGGCCTTCTAGCCAACATTTATTTTACTTCAACCCCCTCTACACGTATTGATATCATTAGCTTATAAACCAATGCTTAAACCTTAGCCAAAAGTGAAAGCCAAGACATAGAGCTATTCAAAACGCATACCCTATACTTAGTTCAATAACCCGGAAAGTTCTCTTTTTTTATTTGATCTTTGGGAACTTCAAGTTCTTTTAATAGATTTTCCATAGATTCAACCAGTTTTGGAGGACCAGAGGTGTAGAAAACTCGATCTTTGTAATCAGGGATCTCTTTTTCCACCATACCTTTATTGACGCGCCCGGTATAACCTTCCCATTCTTCGCTTGGACGAGTTAGTGTATAGACGACCTTAAGGTTCCTATTTTGTTTCTGCATCTCATCAAACTGATCTTTAAAAACTATGTCTTGCCCTGTCCTGTTGCTGTAAAGCAAAGTTATCCTAGTGCTTAATTTGCTATCGGTAACGTATTTACACATACTCCTCAAAGGAGTTACCCCTATCCCTCCAGTTAGCATACCCACCTTATCATGTTCGCCTTCAAAACTAAAAAAGCCATAAGGAGCCCTTATTCTAACCCAGACGCCCTCCTTTAAAGCATCTAAAGCATTAGAAAATTCATGCCCTGTAAGTTTCTTTGTGAACTCTAAAAAATCCTCAGTAGGACTACTTGATATAGTGAAATGTTTCTGCCTTTCTTGGCCATCGATTTTGACAGTGATAAACATAAACTGCCCTGGTTTATAAGAAAGATTTCTCGGTTTTTCAAACCTAAAACTCTTAACATTATAAGTTCGCTTAATAATTTCTTTTACTTCTGCATCAAACTCCATTTCGCCCATTTTAAAGACCTATCTAAGTGATTTTTAATTCAAATTATGATTTAAAGATATTGTAAAACCTGTTTAGTTTTCAAAGATTCTCAACAGTTTTCCATGTCTTCATATCTTTTTAAAAAAAAAGATAAAAAATATCTTGTACCAACCCTAAGAAAACACAAAAATAGACCAAATTTGCAGACATTAGCTACAATATAGTGCGGGGGGTGGGATTCGAACCCACGAACGCTTACGCCGCCTTTCTATAAAAGAAACGTCTACGCGACCAGATCTTGAGTCTGGCGCCTTAAGCCAGCTTCTGACCCATCTTTTTCCTCGTAAGCTATTGACCTGACTTGGCTACCCCCGCCTCTGGAAAACGCCCCCAGAAGCCTCTATAAGCTATTTTAGAGTCTTTGATCCTTTGAGGGTATTTTCTTCAGATCGTAGGCTTTTGAAGGCAGATAGTCCTCCATTGTTTATAAAGTCTACGACGTATAGAGGCTGTTTGCGCCTAGTGCTACGACTCTCACGTAGTTCTTCAGCGTTTTCGAGGACCGAACGGGCTAAGTCGTCGAGGTAGGATCGGAACCCCGACAACGGTTCGGTTATATCCTCTACTTCCGTCTCTCCTCCTTTCATCTTTATGTAGTAGAGAGCGGGTTGAAGCGCGCTGTTAGCGCCACTAGTTTTAAGTAGGAGATGCCTAAAGAACCCGCGAAAGTTTACAGGTACCTCCCTTGTTGTTTCGAAGAAGGTTGTCTTTTATCTTCGAAACATCTTTCCATAAACCGCCCCAGAGGCGGCAGATGCTCGCCAAAGGATCAGCGTCATCTTTCCATCGGCGACGCCCCTTCGGCTTTAAGCTCTGGGAAAACTCTTTCGGGATGTTTTCCTTGTTGTATCCTAATCCTCTTCTCCCGATAACAAAAGCAGCAGCTTCATGAGCGCTCAAGCCGTACATTTTTTGATATTTTATCGCTCCGATTATTGAGCTGTAGGCGGGGAAAACTTCTATTTGAACAAAGCTCTCTTTTACTGCTCTGCTCTTAATGGTTCTAAGTAGCTTATCCTTACAGAAGTTGTGTGTGGCACGGTTGTACTTCGAGTTAGTATCGTGATCTTTTTTGAACCTATTCAAACTCTCAGAAACAACAGTGTTCACGCCGAATCGTTTAGCCCATCTGAAAACCTTAACCACCAAGTTTCCTATCAAGTGGGAGTGTTTTTCCCTTCTTGCATATAGAAGTTCGTTGTATGGAAACCATCTGTGCGCTCTTAAGTTACCGTTGGGAAGAACTATTGCTGCCCCAATGCCTTTCGTGTTAACGTCTAAGCCCAACAAACCTTTTTCGTTGGCGTTCGATAAATCTTCGCTCGGACAAGAAATCTCCACCGTTATGAAAACATAATATTCCGATAAAAGTGGATATAAGTGGATATATTAGGCTTAAAAACGAAAAACAACCCGTTTTCCAAACAGAAAAAAAGAGAACAGAAAAAAACAAAAAAACAAGAAAAAAGAGAAAACCATGATTCACCCGCAAAAAACCATGAAAAACGAAAACACCCCCCAAAAATAAAAACAAAAATAAACACATTATAAGAAAGATGCAAAAATCAAAAACCCGTTTTCCACGCAGAAAAACGAAAAAACACAGCGGAAAAAGAAGAAAAAGAAAAAAACAAAACAAAGAAAAAAAAACTACCCCTGCCAATCCACAAAATGGTTCAGTAATGATGGTTTAAAATTTTTGCTTTTCGTTTTTTTTCCCAGCTAATATGCTTAAATTTTATTAAGCAAGTAGGTTACTTTCACATAGTCTGAGATAGTATATTAGCAAATAACAGTTCCCAATAGAGAAAATGTTTAAATTTTTAAGTATAACGTTTAAAATAGACGTTTGGATAGGAATGGGAAGCTTTACTTGGAGTGAGAAACTATTTGATTAAATTAAGGGAAGTTTTTGGATGGAACGCACAAAATATGGAGAAAGTTCCCCTTCAACGCATTATTTACCTCCAGGTGTTAAACTGACCTCGTTAGGTAGCAGAATCTTTGCCATATTAATTGATTTCATACTTTTTTTGTTCCTGTTACTCCTTTTAGATGCAGGGATTTGGAATCGGTATGGTGATTTGATTAGTTTCCTTGGATTTTTCAGCTTTATCTCGGTGATGACTAATCCGCTTTATTTTGCCTTTTTTCTGGCTTTTAGCTTGTTTTTTGAATTTTCCTCGATTTTTTTCTTTTTTGGCCTTTTTGGTTTCTTCTATTGGTTTTTCCTGGAAGGTATAAATGATGGGCAAACACTGGGAAAAATGGTTGTAGGTATACGTGTAGCGAAAATTGATAAAACGAGCGGAGCAATATCAAGTTGCACGGTGAGGGCTTCAGTGGTTCGGAATCTTGCCAGGATAATTGATGGACTTCCATTTTACTATATTGTAGGACTGATGTCTATTGCTGATTCCGGCTTAAACCAGAGAATAAGGGATCTTTTTGCAGAAACTATAGTTATTAAAGCTTAAAAAACAATATCGAACATTTGGAAATATTAAGGTTTGTAAGAATATAATGGAGAAACTTAGCTGTATGGGGAAAAAGCAAAAAACGGCGTAAGGATGGTTTTATGGTTAGTGTTTTATTGTTTTTGATTTTTGTTTGCGCGATTTTACTTGTTGTGGGGATTCTTTTTCTGCTTTTGAACTCTTGGAAAAGCCGTGTTAAAGAAACTATTAACTCTGAAAGATTAGATTCTGAGAAACCACGGGTTTGTATTCATATACAGGCTCGTTATCAGATGATTTCTTGTCCAAAGTGTTTGTCGTCTTTTTGTCATAAGTGTCTTTATGAGAATGGGGGTAAGTGTTTAAAATGTGGTTTTCAAATCCTCGAATTTAAGTGAAAATAGTGTCATTAGAAGCCATGAAGCAGAAGTTTCTCATGAAGGAGGATTTGTCTTATTGTCTGGTATTTTCCATTCCACAATTTTATCCATTACAATTTCTCTATTCTTCAATGCAAGCTTGTCTTTTGGATCTATTTTGAGGGCTTTATCAAAACATTCGATTGCTTTCTCAAACTTGCCCAATAAACGAAGAGCAACCCCCTTATTGTTCCACGCAGATATGTGGTTTGGATTTATTTTGAGGGTTTTCGAGTAATATTCTAACTTTTCTTGGGGGTTTTCTGCCTTACATCCCATCTCAAACCATTTTCTTGCTGTTTTTACATCATTTTTTTCAAATTCAAACATTTTCTCACCTCTTTTCAAATTATTATTTATTCTTAATCTTACGTTTTCAAAGGATTTTATTAGATTAAAATGACTTTCCCGTTAAAAACGAGTTTTCCCCTGTTTTGAGATTGTAAAGGATTGAATTTTGGAATCAATGTCATAATTTCAGAAGGAGAAGGTTTCTTTTTCTCAGTAAGTTACTTTAGAGTTTCTAGGTATTAATAATTTTTAATCTTTTAAAAGCTTTTACCATCAATTTTTAATGTGTTAAATTATATGTTTTGAAGTATTCAATGTTTCCCTGACTAAACTCATAAAGATCATATTTGGTATGTTATGTTATTGTCGTCACATCTGGTGTTAAATGTGGGAGTGGGGAATCTTTGGTTGACTGTTTTTGGAGTTTGGTTTGTTAGGTGGTGTTTGGTAGTTATGGTAAACTCTGTTAACAACAGTATTGAAGCGGAGTTGTATGAGCTTAGTATTCCTGGTAGGTTTGTGGGAAAAGAGGTGATCGATGGTTCTGCGCGACGGATAGGAATTGTTCGTAGCGTGAAGATTCGTGTAAACCCTGTGAAAGTCGAGATGG
>JAEOSI010000097.1 GCA_016840425.1 Candidatus Wukongarchaeum yapensis | reverse complement strand
CTCCTCTGAACAAAACAAGGCTAAATACACTAATATTTTGGTGTTAATCTGAAAGTGGTATGGGATACTGTGAAAACTGAAATCCCAGTTTTAAAACCTTTATTCCATAAACATAAGGAAAAAAATTGGTTACACCAACCGTCCAAAAACCTTTCCTTTTTTTGAAGAAATTATGCCTGTAAAGATTATTTGTTAGGAGTGTTAAAAAATTTCAATAAAGCCTACCTTAGCCCATTATCAATAACGCAGCCCCTTAGGTAGGCTTTGAGCATTTGCTGGAATTGGTGTTCTTAGAGTGGAACTGGAATACAGAGACTGTCTTTGTCTGCTGCTGCTCTTCCGCAAATCATGCAGACGAATTTTCCATTTTCGACAAGTTTTTTGTATTCTTCTACTGAAACGCCTTTCTCAACTATTGAGCACAAGTGTTTTTCATGACCTACGTGTTTCTTTTCAAATAGCGGCATTTTTTCATCACCTTCCTCTTCCCACTGAACGGATTTTATAAAAACGTTTTCTTTTGCTTTTTAGTCAACAAATACGGCTTATTATATTTAATGTTTTTTTTAAAGTGGTTTTGGATAGCAGAGGTTTTCTTCTTTTGCTGCTACTCTCCCACATTTCATGCAGACGAATTTTCCATTTTCGACAAGTTTTTTATATTCTTCTACTGAAACGCCTACCTCAACTATTGAGCACAAGTGCTTTTTATGTTCGCTTAGTCGGTGGTAGGCTTGTATCGAAAAACGTCCAAAGTCAGTTTCCTCAGATATTGTTTCTCTTTGATTTTTCAGATCTGCTTTTTTCTTTTCAAATAGAGGCATCAATTACCACCTTGAACCCTCAAGGTTAAAAAGATTTTATAAAAACGTTTTCTTTTGCTTTTTAGCCTACTAACGGTTTTTTCGTTTATTGCTAAGACTCGTTATGAGGTTATAATATTCTTATCGAGATGGATTAAGAAGAAGTTGAAAAAATAGGTTTTTACAGGCTAAGTGGGGGGTTTTGATGAGCTGACTTGGTTTAGTGTTCTCTTTTATTCTTTTTTTGCTTCGTTTTTTATTTCGGCGTGATTTCTTCAAGGTTTGGGTTGATTTTTAGGGCTTCTTGGAAGCATTTTGATGCTTCTTCGTCGCGTCCTAAGACTTTTAGGGTGCGTCCTTTGTTTACCCATGATTCGGCGTGGTTTTTGTTGATTTCTAGGGCGCGGTTAAAGCATTCTAGGGCTTCTTCCATTTTTCCTAGGCGTCCTAGAACTAGTCCTTTGTTGTGCCAGCTGAGGTATAAGTCGGGGTTTATTTCGAGGACGCGGTCGAAGCTGTCTAGGGCTTCTTCTAGTTTTCCTAAGCCGTATGCGATCACTCCTTTACCAGTCAAGGCTCCCAAGTAATTTGGGCTTATTTCGAGGGCTTTGTCTAGGTGTTCTAGTGCTTCTTCGTGTCTTTCTAAGTTGTTTAAAGTCATACCTTTACCGTAGTAGGCTTCCGCGCTTTTTGGATCCAGTTGTAAGACATGATCAAAGCAACCCAAAGCTTCATTGCTGGACTCTTTATCGCCTAAAGAATATAGTAGGGCGCCTTTGTTTATCCAAGCCTCTATGAACCCCTTATCGTTTTTTACGGCGTGATCAAAACATTGAAGGGCTTCTTTAGTTTTGTTCATAGCGGCTAAAATAGTGCCTTTACTGTTCCATGCTCGCGCAAACTGCGGATTAATTTCTAGGGCGCGTTCATAATGTTCTAATGCTTCTTCAAGCCTCCCTTTTTTATAGGCATCTGTGCCCTTTTCAAACCATTCATAAGCCTTTTCACTCAAAATAATCACCCTTAAAACGTGTGCCTGGACTTTATAGACCGTTCGTATTTTTTAAAGTTTAAAAATTTGCTTTAACTTTGCACAATGGGTTTATCACCCTTTCTAATCAAAAGTTTGTATAAAAACGCTTTGAAACACCGGTTTTAAAATTATAGGACGACGTTTTTTCATGAAACCACTCAAAATGTGGTTTTTAACTTCTTCGGCGAGAAGTCCCCTTGCGAAAGCTGGGGGATGAAAGCCGAACAATAATAATAAACTATTTATAATCATAAGAATAACAAGATAGAAGATTAGGACAGGGACTGTCCGAATTTACGCCTGTGAAGATGGATGAATAATAATGATCCCGTCGTTGAAACAGGAAGCCCCCTGCGAAAGCTGGGAGTAGTTCACTGGTTCCACTTTTTTTATTAGGAATGACATTTAAACTAAAACCTTCTATTCATATCGGTATTCTCGAACACTTTTTTATCGGGTTTTGTTTTTTTCCCTCTTTTTCCATTCTTTATGTGCTTGTTTTTTTAATGATATTGGTTTTAGGATGGTTATGCCCATTTCTTTGCAAGGTTTATGACAATTTCTGCTATGTCGGTACCGTATTCTCCTATTCTTCGGATGCTTTCTAAGATAAGTCTTAAACCGATGATTGTTTTAGTGTTTAATTTAGTTTGGAGGATTTGTTCTAGTATCTTTTTCTCCATTTCATTTACTTCAACGATTTTCGTTATGGATTGGTTGGCTTTTTTGACGTTAAGTTGGTGTAGAGCTTTCATAGCGATTCTGCAAATATCGTTGGAGATTTCGCTTATCTCTGAAATTGGATCGATGATTTCATCGATGTTAGAGAGTTCTATTTTGGGTATTGTTTCGGCTATTCTTGAAGCGTGATCTGCTATTCTTTCAATGCTTTTGACGATCATTCGGAAACCTAGGCAGTCTCTTGCATTTGTTAATCCTATTTCTTCCATTGTAACCCTGTTTTCCATGGCCATTTTCAGTTGTCGGACAACGAAGAAGTATAAACGATCCACGTCATCGTCTCTTTGCTCTACCTCGTTTGCAAGGGGGATATTACCTTCTTTTAGAGCTGTTATGGCGTCATTGTGCATAGCTAAAGCCATAGAGTGCATGCGATTTAATGCTTCTTTGACCGGAAATTCAGTGTGTCCAAGCATACAACGAGCGGTCATATAATCCGTAGATTCTTCTATGAGTTCAAGCCCCACTAACTTTCGCCTCATAACATCTTTAATGTAGGAGCGGTACTCTGTTGCTTTTTTCGCAAGTTTTAAAGAGATTATATCGTAGCCAACTAAATAACATGAAATTAGCTCTCTAACAACATCTTCAGCCGTTTCTGCGGCTGAGTCATCTATGACAACTTTTGAAAGCTCTTCTTTTCGCTCTATGTCTTCCCTTGGAGATATTAGTAGTGACGTGCCGGATTGAGGGGTTATTTTTACGTGGTCGCCAGCTTTTAAACCCACGCTTCTAGCCCAGTTTTTCGGCAGTGAAACCACATATGTTGAACCCCCAGTCAGCTGAACTTTCCTTAACTGTGCGGAAGATTTCATAGGAATCACCCTGTCAATAAACTATATAAAAACTATAAAAGTATTTACATGCTATTTAGTTTACTTAGATAAACTATATAATTAATTCAGACTACATACGCCTGAGGTGAACTAAATGAACGGTACAAGCTGGACCATGCTATTATTCATAGGGTTAGCAGGACTACTCGTTGGAGCTTTCGTGGTAGCGCCAGTGTTAGAGGATGGCGGTAAAAGCGTTTCAGAAGATAGTGCATGGAGATATGAGACTATTTACGTAACAGGTTCAACCACCGTTCTTCCAATAGTTAGTGAATGCGCAAAAAAGTTTATGTTAACTTATGATGAACCAATAGTTTCAGTTAGTGGTGGAGGTAGTGGTACGGGAATTGCGGCCCTAATAGATGGGACAGCTGACATAGCTGCTGCTTCTAGGCTGCCAAAGTCAACTGAATATGCTTCTGCAGCATCAGCAGGAGTTGAATTAATCCGTCACGAAATAGCTTATGACGGCCTAGTAGTTATCGTAAATCCGAAAGTAACACAAGGCTTAAGCAGTCCATTAAATCTGACGTTAGAACAAATTGCTAATATTTTCGCAAGACAAAAAACTACGTGGAATCAAGTTGATCCGAGTTTACCAAATCACAACATCTTTCTCTATAATCGTGAGCCAGGTTCTGGTACAAGAGGAAGCTTTGAAGAAATAGTAATGGAACCTTTTGGACTCCAAATATCAGATGATGCTTCTATAGTTTCAAGCAACCCTCAAATGAGACAAAATGTAGCAGATACTGACTATGCGATAGGATATGTTGGTTTAGCTTTCATAGACGAGACCATTGACGCTGTCTGGGTAAGTGACGATGGCGTGACATATTATGAGCCTACCAACGAAAATGTGGCAGACGGTGTTTACCCAATTTCAAGATCTCTATACATGGTAACAAACGGTGTGCCAGAAAGCGGATCTCTAATTGACAGATTCATCGACTTCGTGAAAAACCCAAAAGGACAACAAATCGTTGAAGAAGTAGGTTTTATAGCCATTTATCCAACAGAATAAAGTTACAAGAAGTTATAACCTGAAAAAATTCCAGCAAATGCTCCTCTAAATATTTATTTTTTAAAAATAATCGAAATACCTAAAAGAAGTTTGAACATTGAAAAGATGGAGTTGAACATGTTAAAAAGAGACGAATCTAAGTTTCAAAAATTTTTAAACGGTTTAAAAGATAATTTTTCTTCTTTTATTTCTAAGATGAGACAAATTCGGGAAAAAGAAAAAGAAGAGATAGCTCTTTTTATATTAGCCTGTTCGTCGATTTTAATCCTATTTTTGATAACCGTTTTTGTTTTTCAGGCGGCACTTCCCGCTTTCAAGGAAATAGGTGTTTTAGACTTTTTATTTGGAAAAAGTTGGTCGCCTGGTTATGGTAGATATGGGGCTGCTCCGCTTTTTTTTGGCTCATTTATGATCGTTTTTGGAAGTGTGATATTAGCTGTTGCTATCGGGGTTTTTGCTGCCATATTTCTTGTAGAATATCTTCCTCGCGGGACAGCGGATTTTATTAAACCTTTTATTGAGTTGTTAGCAGGAATTCCTTCAATAATTTGGGGATTTTTTGGTTTAGTTTTCGTTGCTCCAAGAGTTGCAGATTTCTTTGATCTGCCGGTTGGCAGAACGGCGCTAACTGCTGCAATAGTCCTTTCGTTTATGATAGTGCCAACGATTGTAAGCATTTCTAGTGAAGTTATCGAGGCTGTTCCTCAACAGTATCGGAGGGCTTCAATGGCGCTGGGAGCGACAAAATGGCAGACTATCAGGGGTGTGGTTCTTCCAACAGCAAAGCCAGGTATTGTGGCTTCTATAATGCTTGCTTTTGGAAGAGCA
This sequence comes from Candidatus Wukongarchaeum yapensis, assembly GCA_016840425.1. Lineage (GTDB taxonomy): Archaea > Asgardarchaeota > Wukongarchaeia > Wukongarchaeales > Wukongarchaeaceae > Wukongarchaeum > Wukongarchaeum yapensis. Next base: position 2,609 of record JAEOSI010000097.1, on the reverse strand, counting down.
ATAGGAGAAACTATAGCTGTTTTGATGATTGCTGGTTCTGTACCCCTACTTCCGTCCCCGTTTTATGATTATCTTGACCCTGTACTACCTGCGACGGCTACAATAGCCACAGAGATGGGAGAAACTCCTGCATACAGCCTACATTGGCATGCTTTGTTTGCTTTAGGCATAATGCTGTTCATAATTACATTTGTGGTAAACACTGCTGCAGACATTTATGTAAGGAGGACTAAGAGGGGCGTGATCATGGTATGAATGTTAAGAATATAAGGCAAAAAGCAGTACCTTTTCTCCTAGCAATTCCAGTGGTTATAGTGATCTTTGTTTTCATAGCTGTCTTTTTGTTCATAGTAACAAACGGAGCAGGTGCAATAAGTTGGGAATTGATGACTACAAGCGTTCTAGAAGGCGGAATTTATGAAGCAATAGTAGGTACTTTTCTCCTTCTGGGTGGAACAATATTAATAGCCACACCGATAGGTTTAGCTACAGCCATATATCTTGTGGAGTACGCCCCAAAAGGCAGGGCTAATCGAATAATTACTCAAGCTTTAAACAATTTAGCCGGAGTTCCTTCCATAGTATTCGGACTTTTTGGATACGCCTTTTTTGCCATATTCTTAGGTTTTGGAGTATCTCTCCTTACAGGTTGGCTAACATTAACATTCATGGTCCTCCCTATAATAGTTAGAGGATCCCAAGAAGCCTTATTAATGGTACCGGCGTCATTCAAAGAAGCTGCTTTGGCCTTAGGAGCCACAAAATGGGAAACCATAAGAACGGTAGTCTTACCGACAGCCGCACCGGGACTCGCAACCAGTTCTATCCTCGGAATGAGCAGAGTCGCGGGGGAAACAGCCGCCATACTTTTCACGTGTTCAGTTTTTTTAACAAGAGGTAATCCGCATACAATTTTCGATCCAGTGATTCTTCTCACATACCAACTATTCGTAGAATTAGTCACCAGTCCAGGAGCAACCTATGACCGCGCTTATGCCATGGCAATCGTTCTGCTTATGATCGTAGTAGTGCTGAACATGGTCGGATATATCATAAGAGTCTTATACAGAAAGAGAATGAAATGGTGAAACACAACCCCCCAAAATAAAGATTAAAACCCAAAAATCTACTACAAAGGCAAATCACGTCTTAAAAGGCATTAGGGCCTTTTGTCCTTGTTTTTTTCTGTTAGGTTGAGTAGTTCTTTTAGTATTGTTATGGTTGCTTTTTTGTCTAGGGGTTGGTTGTCGTTTCCACATTTTGGGGAGTATATGCATGCTGGACATCCTACTTCGCATTTACAGTCTTTTACGAGTTCATGGGTCATTTTTATTATCTCTTTTATTAGTTTGAAAGCTTTTTCAGTTAGCCCTATTCCCCCTTCATATCCGTCGTAGATGAAGATAGTGGGTTTTTCTGTTTGCGAGTGATTTGGCGTGGATACACCTCCTATGTCCCACCGGTCGCACATGACGTGGAAAGGCAGTATTCCGATCATCGCATGTTCTGCACCGTGTAATCCTCCGCAAAAATCTGATTTTTCCTCTTCTATTTTCTTTTGTACGGCGTCTGGTATTGTGAACCATAGCGCTTCTGTCTTAAAAATTAAGGACGGTAAGTCTAAGGATTCTGTGCTTAATGTTTCGTCATATCTCTTTATTTTGTAAGCTACGTATTGCTCATCTACTACTACTTCTCCACGCGATATCTTAAGGTCGCCAACCTTCTTTCTTTCAATTTCTTCTAAGATTTCTATATCCACTATCTTCATAGCTTCAGTATAGTAATCTACTTCCCTCTTTTTGGTTTGAACGATCAGGTTTTCTAAGTCTAGGTCTTCCACAATGTAGGTTTCTCCTTGATGTAGTAGAACCGCTCCTTCGTGTGCTTCTCTGTATGCTTGTGTCCTGTCCATTGTCTCTAACAGTTCTCCGTTACATATCACTTTAAAGGTTTCAGAGGAGATATTGTCAAGTTTTACAACATCTACAGCTCTTCCTGTTCCTATGTATACCCATCCGCTTGAAGTTCTTTGGAGTAGGTTTTGTTCTTTGAAAGCCCTCAACATAGGATCAAAGTCCTCTCCAAAATAGGGCCTATCGCTGTTCGATCTGACGGGTAATTCTGAGGCAGCGCATAACAGGTGACCTGATAGTATGTAAGGATTGTTTGTGTCGATTATTGCGTGTTCGTGGGATCTGTCGAAAAACATCTTCGGATGGTTCATGAAATATTGGTCTAAAGGGTTTTGAAAGGCCACTAGAACCGCTATAGATTCATCGATTCCTCTTCCAGCTCTTCCAGCCTGTTGCCATGTCGATACAACCGTTCCAGGGTAGCCTGAAATTATTACGGAGTCCAAGGTGCCTATGTCTATTCCCAGTTCTAGTGCGTTGGTCGAGGTTACGCCTTTTAAGAACCCTTTTTTCAGTTTGTCCTCAATCTCTCTCCTTTCCTCTGGGAGGTAGCCTGCTCTATACGCCGTGATCTTATCTGTGAGACCTGGTTCAGACTCTTTTAGTTCCGTCTTTGACCATAAAGTGATTAGTTCAGCCATTTTTCTCGAAACGGTAAAACAAAGGGTTTGAAGATCGTTTTTTACAAAGAGC
>JAEOSI010000096.1 GCA_016840425.1 Candidatus Wukongarchaeum yapensis | reverse complement strand
CCACCCCCTTTCTTTTATTTATTATCTATTTTTTCCTATCTTTGGAGAATTCGGAAATCTTAAAATAGTTAGCCAAACGAAGATCATGTAAAGTATATATAATATGAAGATTTTTAATTCTGAAAAACCATATAATTATTATAGTAAAGGTTAAAGATATAAAACATGTTGTATCATCTGTAAAGAAATTCCTCACTAATATAACGTTTACTTATACCATTTATTTGCTTGTAATTTGTAAAAATGTTGGTTAAAACCTTAGCTTAGAATGTATTGTAGAAGGCGTTTTGTTTTTTGCGCCTTTTAATCGTTTAGAAACGAAAATTTTTCAGGAGGATTCATAATCATGGGTAGAGATACAAGCTCGATAATGAGCGGTACTACTAAATATTTAATCCGTTCTCGGTTTGAAACTAACGGCATGTGTGAAAAGTCTGATGTAGTTGGCGCTCTTTTTGGCCAAACCGGGGCGTGGAATCTCACGATCGGGGTTAAACGGAGGGTCTTTTAGGCCCGGACTTAGAATTGCGTGAACTACAAAAATCGGGGCGGATTGGTAGAATTCAAGTAGAGCTGAAAAGTGAAGGCGGAAAATGCTCCGGCTCAATAATAATTCCAAGCTCTCTAGATAAAGTTGAGACAGCCATATTGGCTGGTGCTTTAGAAACAGTTGATCGTATCGGTCCTTGTGAAGCGAATGTTAGAGTTGAAAAGATAGAAGACGTTAGAGAATCGAAAAGGCGACAAGTGATCGATAGGGCTATTGACTTGATTCGAAACTGGGAGGAAGGAGAAAGCCTAAGCTACTCCGAACTTGCAGAAGAAGTGGTTAAATCGGTTCGGGGAAGCACTATTAAAAATTACGGTCACGAAGGACTTCCTGGTGGTCCTGATGTGGAAGAAGCTGACAGCATAATAATCGTTGAGGGGAGGGCGGACGTTGTTAATCTCTTAAAATACGGTATAAGAAACACTATAGCGGTAGAAGGCACGAGCATACCAAAGACAATCATTGAGCTATCCAAATCAAAAACTGTTACCGCTTTTCTTGACGGTGATCGAGGCGGTGATCTTATTTTAGCTGAACTGTTGCAAGTGGCAGATGTTGACTATGTATCAAGAGCTCCTCCAAGTAAAGAAGTTGAAGAACTTAAAAGGAAAGAAGTGATTAAGGCTTTAAGAAACAAGATGCCGTTAGAGCAATTACCAGAAATCTCTCTAAAAGCAAGAAAACCTAAGAAACAGCTTGAAAAAAAGAAGATAATAGAAGAAAAAGCCATTAAAGCCCCTCTGCCAAAAAAGGAAGAAGAAAGGATAGATCTACCCGAACCCTTAACCGATATCGTTGTGCAAATAGAAGGTACTGGTGAAAGCGTTTTACTTGACGAAAATTTCAAAGAAATTTCAAGGATACCGGTAAGAGAATTAGTTGAAAAGATTCAAAATATAGCGGAAAAAATTCACGCTGTAGTTTTTGATGGAGTCATAACACAGCGTATTGTTGACGTAGCTGCTGAAAAAGACATAAGTATACTTGTAGGAGGCACAATAGGAGATGTTGTAAAGAAACCGCTTAAACTCCGATTATATTGTGCCAATACGACGCCTAAAAGCTTTGAAGACAACTTATACCGGTAAACTCTTATTCTACAAATGGATAAGTTCACGGGGCGAATATGATAAAGGTCTGCATTTTTCCGGAGTAACCACTATATCATCTTCTAATCTTATGCCTCCAACACCTTCTATGTAAAGCCCTGGTTCCACTGTTAATACTGAACCTACTGGTATAGGGATTTTTGCATAAGGGTTGGCTTCAGTACTAAGCATTGCTCCGACATCGTGTGTTTCTATGCCAAGAGGATGTCCTAAGCCATGAATGAAAAACTTATCAGGATCAAAACCGTGTTTTTTAAGAACTTCTCTCGCGGTTTTATCCACTTCCATCCCCATTATTCCGGGTTTTAAAATTTCAATAGCCTCTTTATTCGCGTCGTAAACCGCTTCATACATCTGCTCGATCTTTTCACTACCTTTTTTCCCAAATTGGTACGTCCGCGTGATGTCTGCACAGTATCCATCCAACTTTACCCCCATATCAATTAAAACTATGTCACCTTTGGCTATTTTTTTCTTACTTGTTTGATGATGTGGATAAGCGCTATTTAGACCCGAAGCAACTATTGTTGCAAAGGATGGTTCGCCCACTTTATTAATTTCGAAATTAATCTTTGCTCCAACTTCTTTTTCAGTTACTCCCTCTGTAATGAATCCTGGTATTTTATTTTCAAATATTTCTATAGTGGCTTTTACCGCTTCTTCTATCTTTTTTATCTCTTTTGGAGTTTTTATACTTCTTAATTTTTCAAGAAAAGGAGCTGCAGACTCTAAAGAAACGTTTTGAAGGATTGTTTTAAGGCTTGTAAAAATGCCGACAGGCATCTTATCAAATCCCCCTTTCCCCGCAAGAATTGAGTTTTCAACGTAATTTATAACAATTTTAGGATTTTCACCAAGATCAGAAACCTTTTCCTTCAATTTTTCAATAAAAGTTTTCCCGCTACTATATTCCTCAACATCAAACCCTCTATCCCTTAACATTGCTCCCTCCATTCGCGTGATTAAAACCATTACATCTCCTTCTTTTGGAACAATTATCGCGTGAGTAGAATAAACGCGAATGCCTAATACATAACGAGAATGAACATCCTCATTTTCACGGGTAACGATCAACCAACCATCATAACCAAATTCTTTGAGAAGTTTTTGAGCCCTTTCTATTACTTCCAACTCAATATCTAACACGACAAAGACCTCCAATCACTTGGATAAAGGTGAAACACGTAAAACATTACTACTTAAAATTTTTTTAGAAGCTTTTAAAGTTCTTTTCGACATTATTCCTTCTTCTTCTAATTCTCTCTTTTTATCTTCTAGGATTTTTAATAATTTTTCTAAATCTTTTAATGTGTCAACGTCAAGGGTTACGCTAGGATCTTCATATCTTCTAAAGGGAACTTTTTCTAAACGTGCTTTCTCCTGAAACGCTTTAAAAGATGTTCCACCAAAAACAGGCACCATAACGTTACAAGGTTTAAACAAAACAGTAGACGTACCACCATCGTTAGTAGGACAAGCTACTACTACTCTATCATAATCTTTCGCTATTTCCACAAGATCCCTAATATTTTTAACGCTAATAAGAGGCGTATCACCCATGATAACAATGGATTGAGTCGCAAACCTTTTTTTTGCCTCGTTTAATGCTTTAAAAACAGCAAAATTTAAATCCTTTCCATCATCCTTCAAAGGCAAAAAATTCCCCTCCTTTGAAAGCCCTAATAATTTATCGTCACTACTACAAACAATCATAAAATCCATAACAGATCGATTTATAGCACGAGATAATACGTCTAATATGTCGAGAAACATCGCCATTATAAGTTCCTTTACAAGACTTTTATTTTCATACCCAAGCTCTAAAGAAAGCCTGCTTTTACCACCATCAAGACCTCTAACCGCAACCGCCGCAGCCGTAACAGTCTTTTTCCCTGAAATCAACCCAGTTACCTCAAAACTTGTGAACTAATCCTACCTATCTACCTACTATACTTGTTAGTAAGAAGCTTCCTTTTTTGTTGTTTCTGGCATAAAGAAAAGAGGTAGGTGTTTGCACAGTAGGTGCAATATTTTTTATTTATTTTTAAATAGATACCAACGATGTTAATTTCAAGTCTCCATCTTGGATTAAGCCAATTCCCGCTGCATAGTATTTATACTCTTTAACTCCAGGTTCTAATGGGGTTGTCTCTTCTATTTTCAAGCAGTTCTCAAATGTTCCAAAAGGGGTTTGAACCGTTTCAGTCATGCTAATAATTTCAGCTCTGTCCTCCGCAACTCCCGGGGCAATTTCTTGATAATATCTGGCACCTAAAAGGATTATTCCTGGCATCATTACACCTGGCTTTGCATCATTAGAAAACGCGATCCAAGCACCTTCATGACTGACAACTACTCCGTTTTCATAAATATCTACTTCTTCACCAAAATAAAAGACACTGTTAGTTTCATTGCATATTGTAAAAAAGTTTCTTGATATTTCTACCAATTCACCGTTTAATGTCTCAGTTTCTACAACAACCCTTGTTTCAATGCCCCCAATCATCGTGATGTTATCTAATACAGTAATGTTAAGTATAACTGTATCGCCATCCTCTTCGCCTTCAAAAATTAATTGATATCCAGGCTCTAAGATGAAGTAATCATTTCGTCCAGTAGCAGAAAAATTACAACCTTCAATGTTAAAGGTCTCTGTCCATGTAACAGCAGGCTCTTCTTCTTCATCTTCAAGAATGTACTCTCCGGTAATAAAGCCTACAGAGAAAAAAAGTGCAACCAAAGCGATTGTAATTAATTGATTTTTTTCCATAGCTCTCAATCCTCACTTTATCAACAAGGAGTAGGGTAAGCATAGGGTAAGTATGTATAAAAAAGTATTGAAAGCAGCACCTGCAAAAATTGGCCACTTGCAGGGTAATCATCCTTTTTTTCTCCATACACGAGATGTAAAATGATCCTCCCTCAACCTCTTTGACAATCTCCAATCTTTCCCAGTTTCTTTCCCTTTTCCCCCTCATTCTTAATCGAAAATAAAAGATTAAAAACAGCTTAAAAAAAGCTTGTTAATACACTTTTTCAAAAAATAACCCTATGCGGCAAAAATTAAGAGTGAAAAAATAATGCCCAAAAAAAGAAACAAAGAATAAACATACTAAAAGCAAGACGGTAAAAAACAAAAACAGGTCTCCGCACAAAAAAGGAGAAAAACACAGTGGAAACCCGCCCCAACAACAAAAAAAGACCCCTCAAACTCTTAACACTTTTTCTGCTAGTTCTTTTTTATCATTAAGTGTCTTCATTATAGTGTTTACCGAAACAACTTCAATGCCAAGCTCTTTTTCAATCCTTTTAGCTATACTTTTATCCCTTTTGTCTATTATTAAGCAATCTAAAAAAGATTCATAAACTTTAGCAACACCTAGAGGCGAAACTTCAAGGTTTAAAAACTCCATAAGAGTTCCAGCAGGACCGCTTAAAGGACTATCTCCTATGATTGGAGATATAGCGATTACCTTTGTCTGCGTTTTTTCTAAAGCCTCTCTAATCTCTTTTACTGCCAATATTGGACCGATACTCGTCACAGGATTGCTTGGACCGATAACAATCTTTTCAGCGCAATTAATCTCTTTTAAAACGCCGGGAGCTGATTTAGCGATATCTGCGCCCTTGAAGTCAATATTTAAAACCTTTAAGGATCCTTTTTCACGCACCCACCATTCCTGAAAATGCATCCATCCTTTTTCAGTTAAAATCCTTGTTTGAATACTTCGATCACTTGCAGGAAAAACAGAAACTCCCACATTCAAAATATCACAAATAAACTTACAAGCCTCGCTTAAACGCAACCCTTTTCGTAAAAGATAAGAGCGCAAGAAACAGAAAGAAAGGTCTTTATCTCCAAGTTTAAACCAAGAATCTTCACCAATCCTCTCAAGGCATTGAATAAAGTTAAAAGTATCCCCTTTTATCCCCCACATTTTTTCCTCGTCAACGATTCCGGCAATAGTATAGGTAATAACATCAAGATCAGGCGAAACATAAAGACCGTATATCTCGTAATCATCGCCCACATTACTAATAACCGAAAACTCTTCGGGACTGATTAAAGTTAAAACACCTTGGAGTAACTTGGGCGTACCAGTACCGCCAGAAAGAAAAAGTATCATTATTTCTTTCATCAACCACTCATTTTACAACGTAACGGTAAGCTACCGAAACACCAGCAGTAGGACTTTTTCTTGTAATCTTCACGACATCCCCTGCACGCGCCCCTACAGCCCGAGCAACAGGGTCACTCGCTTTTAGCATAGCTAACTGATTAACTTGAATTCCATAGTCCTTCACTAATTTTCCCACTTCTTCCTCTGAAACTATTTCATGTTCTGGCACTAAATCATGAACGAAAATATCAAAAAAGGCGTATTCGGCCGGTATAAGTTCAATATTCTCATTTCCCGAAACTTCCTTACGCGTATAGTGCGTATATTTGCCCACAGTTAACAAAAAACCATTATGTATCTTTCTTTCTTCCATCGACTTTTTCAATTCCCTGACAAATTTAACACCAATAGTTTTAAACTTGGGCAGCCAAGCAACAACCTGAATCTTCTTCCTTCCCTCCTTTTTCTCCCCTAAAACTTCTATCTTATCCCCCTTATCCTCCGCGCTAACCGGGGTGTATCCTCTATTCTTAATAACGGCTTTGATGCCCTCAATTAATCTCTCAGAAACAGCTTTCTCATCAATAGAACTGATTGTCAACTTAAAAACACGCCCCAGTAACTTACTTTGTTAGCGTTAAGATTTTAAAACTTACCCGTTAAAATCCTTTATTAAACCTATACATATAAAAAGAAAACCCAACTACTAAAATAAAAGTTGAAAAAAGAAAATCAAAAACCTATGCTATCCTCTCAACTTAAAAATTTTACACAGTAAAAGCTTATGGAGCGCCATAAAAAATGGGTTTTAAAAACAAAGCAGTTTTAATGGCAATCTTATTTCTCTTCGTTATATTCTCTACATCTTTCACTTATTCCTTATCTAAAATTGAATCTAATCCCGTTGGAAGAGAAACAATTTCCGACACCACGATACCTGAGCCCGAAGATATTAGAGTGCTTGTAAATTTTGCTGCAAACGTGTCTCAATATATTAACAAGACATCTGCAAGCATATTTTTAGATATGTTAGAGAATGAAACCGGTTTCGATCTCGATGTTTGGGAGAATGAAACTGTTATTAGGACGGATTTTGCATCCATTGATTTGCGAGGTGTAGACGTTTTCATTATCTTTATTCAGTCCAATTTGACTTTTACAGAGAGCGCTATTGACGCGCTAAAGGAGTTTGTTAAGAAAGGCGGAAGTCTTATGATTTGTAATGCTCCAGAAGGTCCAAACACCGATACCAATATCAACAATGTGACCCAATATTTTGGTTTCAAGTTCCTTGAAAATGTAACAGTAATAGATCCAGTAAATTATGAAAACACAACAACCTCAATAAAAGTCCCTTTCTTCTTGGATGGAATCCCTCAAACCCTTGTTTTAGACCAAAAAAATGCCTCCCTAATATACCGAGGTATACCTATAACCACTAACAGTTCCTTAATAAATTCCACAATCCTTGAAGTAGTTGACCATTATAACTTAACATGGGCAAGCGATACCGCTTTTGCTGATAAAAACAATAACTCGGTAAATGATGTAGGAGATATTAATGGAACAGATGTAGTTTTAGGTGTGTGCGCTGAAACAGAAAATCAGGGAAGATTTATAGGAATAGGCTCTGTTACAATGTTTAACAACACTTATACAAATAGCAGCGGTAATTTTAGCGCTTATGAAAACTTGCTGTTTGCCAATGAAACGATAAAATGGCTTGCAAAGCTTAAGGGTGTAGTCCTTTATGAGGATATGACCACCGATAAAGAACAGATAACTTATGGGGAGCAAGTGAATGTTTCTGTGATAATCGAAGACGAAAACATGGAAGAAGTTGCGGGAATAAACGCAAGCTTTGTAGTACATAAAATAGGCACAATGAACATAACTATGTTAAATATTAGTAGGATGGGAAAACATTTCTACGCTGTCTATAACTCTACAACTTTTGAGAAAGCTGGAGCGATAGAATTTTCGACAAACAGTTCAAAGGTTCGCGGATACACAAACATCACAACATATCCATGGATCATGGTGGACGTTTTCCCAGAAGAGGCTCCTCGAACATCTTTAAACTCCACAGCGTTAATACTTATGGCCATGGCTGCAATAGTAACCCTTGGAGGTCTTGGAGCTTATGCCTTTAGGATAGCCAGCCTAAAAAAGCGAGAAAAATAAATGGCATAA